>JAFKJZ010000151.1:1023-19384 GCA_017305815.1 Hyphomicrobiales bacterium | reverse complement strand
GCTGGTCGCGCCGGCGCTGCGCAGCACGCGCGCCACGACGCTGGCCGAGGCCTGCGGCGCGCGGTTCGGCGCGACGACGCGGGCGCTCGCCGCTTTCGCCGTCATGCTGACGCTGCTGCCGCTGCTTGCCGCCGAGACGACGCTGGTCGGCACCATCGCGTCGCGCATGCTGGGACTGTCGCCCCGGCTGGCCGAAGACGTCATCCTCGCTCTGGTGGCGCTTGGCTGCATCGCCGGCGGGCTGCGCGCGGCGATCGCGCTCGCCGCAGTGCTCGGCCCGATCGTGGCGCTTTCCTACCTCGTTCCCGTCGCCGCCGTCTCGCTGGGCGAAACCTGGCTGCCCATGCCGTGGATCGGCCTGGTCGAGCCCGGGACGCTGACGGCGGCGTCGCGCATCCCGAACTTCGTCATCGTCGCCTTCGCGATCTCGCTGGCGGTCGGCGTCGCGGTGATGCCGTCGCTGCTGTTTCCCGCCTGGACCGCGGCAAAGGGGCTGCCGACGCGGCGGCACCTGCTGCTCGGCGTCGGCTTCGCGGCGGCCATCCTGCTCGCCGCGCCGAGCTACGCGGTCTATGGTCGGCTCGCCGGCATCGATGCCGCCGGCGATCCGCTGGGGCTCGTCGTCAATTTCCCGAACCGGGTCGGCCTTTCCGCCATGCCGGCCGTGCTGCTGATCGGCGGTCTGCTCTCGGCCGCGCTGATCACCATCGCCATGGCGCTGGCGACGACGGCGACGACGATCGGGCAGGATCTCTATGGCGGCCTCCTCGAAAGGCGGGCGCCGGCAGGGCGCCGCATCTTCATCACCCGCCTCGGCATGATCCTGGTCATCGGCGCGATCCTCGGCATCAATCGCCTGTCACTCGGCAGCGTCGCCATGCTGGCCGGCGTGTCGCTGTCGATCGCCGCCGCCAGCCTCGGCCCCCTCCTGCTGGTGGGCTGGCGCCTCGCCGCGACGACGCGGACCGCCGCGGTCGCGGCCATCGCGGTCGGCCTGTGGCTGACCGTCGCCGACGTGCTGCTCGCCCGTTTCGCGCCGGCGTTTTCGAGCGCCTATCTCGGCATGGGCACGGTGACGCCGACCGTGCTCGGGCCGACGGGGTGGTTCGGCCTGCCGGTCGGGCTTTCCGGCCTGATCGGGCTCGTCTGCGGGCTGGCGACGCTCCTCGCCGTGTCGCTGCTGCCGGGCATCCACTGGCCGCTGGTGTGGCTGCGGCTGCGCTATCTGGCGCGCCGGCTGAAGCGGAAATTCGCGGACTGGCGGCAGCGCATCGCGACCCCACCGCCCGTCGCGACGGCCGAAGCCGCCGCCGAGCCGGTGATAGCCGAGGCCGAAAGCGCGCCGGAAGCGCCACCGCCGGCCGCCGACATTCCGATGTTCGGGCCGTTCCCGGAGCTGGAGAACCCGGCGCCGGGCGACACCCGAACGATCCGCCACCTCCCCGGAGTTTGACATGCCGCCCGATTCCTCCGCCCAGGTGCGCCTGCAGCTCTTTCCGCCCGTCGAGCCCTATGCCGTCTATCGGCTCAAGGTTTCGGAGCTGCACGAGATCCATGTCGAGGAATGCGGCAATCCGAACGGCAAGCCGGTGCTGATGGTGCATGGCGGCCCCGGCGCGGGCTGCGGCCCCAACATGCGCCGCTACCACGATCCCGCCGCCTACCGGATCATCCTGTTCGACCAGCGCGGCTGCGGTCGCTCGACGCCGCATGCCGAGTTGCGCGAGAACACGACCTGGGACCTGGTCGCCGACATGGAGCGTATCCGCACCCATCTCGGCATCGAGAAATGGCAGCTGCTTGGCGGCTCCTGGGGCTCCTGCCTCGCCCTCGCCTATGCCGAGACACATCCCGAGCGCGTCAGCGAACTGGTGCTGCGCGGCATCTTCACGCTGCGCCAACGCGAACTCGCCTGGTTCTATCAGGAAGGCGCTTCCTGGCTGCTGCCGGAGGCTTTCGAGACCTACCAGGCGCCGATCCCCCAGGACGAGCGCCACGACATGATCGCGGCCTATCATCGCCGCCTGACCACCGGCGACGAGGCCTCGCAGACCCGCTTCGCGCGGACCTGGGCGATGTGGGAGGGGAATGCGCTGTCGCTGCTGCCGGACCCGCTGCGCGTCTCTGCCTTCGGCTCGCCCTACTACGCGCTCGCCTTCGCCCGGATCGAGGCCCATTATTTCGTCAACAAGGGCTTCTTCGACCGCGACGACCAGCTTCTCGCCGACGCCCATCGCATCGCCGACATTCCCGGCGTCATCGTGCATGGCCGCTACGACCTCTGCACGCCGGCGGCCATCGCGTGGGACCTGTCGAAGGCGTGGCCGGGCGCCGACCTGCACATCGTGCCGGATGCCGGCCACGCCATGTCGGAGCCGGGCAACGTCCACGAACTGATCGCGGCGACGGAACGCTTCAAGTCCCGCTAGCGCCACGGCCATGCGTGGATGGCGGCGTCAGGTCCTGTCGCCGTCCGTCTCGCGCTTCATCTCGCGCACCATGCCGAAGAAGCGGCTCATCAGCTCCTCGCTGAAATTCAGCGCGCGGTCGAGCTCCGGGTCGCCGGAGGACTGCGCGGTTCCCTTCGCCTTCAGCCCGCCCTCGACCGCATCGAGGCGACCGCGCAACGTCGCCACCTCTCGCTCGAGCGCATCGACCTTGCCGGCCAGCGCCACGGCCGGATCGGGCGTGGAAAGCACGTTTTCGGGAATTGCAGCACAGGTCCAGACCGAGCCGGCGGCCGCGTCGCCGCGCCGGCAATGCGAAACAGTCCCGGTCTGCGTATCGAGCCGGACGAAACCGCCCTCGGCCGGCACCATGGTGTAGCGCCCGACGCCGGCTTCATCGGCGGCGGTCGAAGCGGCCGGTGTCTGCGCGTTGGGAGCGGCCTCGGCTGTCTGCGCCGAGGCGGAGGCAGCCGACATCGACGCCAGCAAGCCCAGGATCAGGGCGGCACACCAGACCGGGCGCGGGCCTTCGCCGGCGCGCCCCGGGGTAGGGATGGTCCGCATCGGCTGCCTCCCTGGTTTTGTCCCGTGAGCCCCAAGAGGCAAGCATAGCACGGGAGGAAGGGGGCGCGAACCCGGAGGGTCGTCCGACCAGCGGCGCCGCGCCGCCCGCCTTCCAGAAAACAAGGCCGGCGCCCGCGGGGGAGGAGATTTCCGGGCACCGACCTCGATGGCGCGCCGCCGGAGCGGCGCAGCCAGCCAACCTCGTTCGGCGCCTCAGGCGGCGCCGGCTTCCTTCTGGCGGAGCAGGCCGGCGACGACGTCGACCGTGCGGCGCAGCTCGTCGAGCGCCTGCTCGATATCGACCTTCTGGCGTTCCAGCACGTCGATCTGCTCGTTGAACTTGCGGAGCGCCAGCCGCATCTGCAGCACCTGGCCGTCCTTCAGATCGTCGAGATAAAGCATCTCCTTGATCTCGGGCAGCGAGAAGCCGACCTTCGTGCCCATCAGGACCAGCTTGAGACGCGAACGGTCGCGGCGCGAATAGATGCGGTTGAGGCCTTCCCGGCGGGGGTTCAGAAGGGCCTTGTCCTCGTAGAAGCGCAACGTGCGCAGCGTGACGTCGAATTCACGCGACAGATCGCCAATGGTGAAAGTGGTCTGCTTGTTGCCATCAGAGGCGCCGGCACCATCGATATCGTCGCGGGAAATCCCCGCCAGTTGGGCCATGCTCATCTTGTCATCCTTGTTCTTGTTCGGCGCGAAAGCGGCGGACCGGCGTCGGCCCGCCGAAATGCGTTCCTCAGTCATGATGGTGTCGCTGCGTCAGGTAAAGCGCTTTATCGTCACCTAACGGAAATCTCTTTCCTCATAACTGTTAAGTGGGGCTTCAAAAATCGGATTCCAAGCGGCGAAACCGCGCAATCCGGAGGGGATTGGTTAAGTCTCGTTACCGAAGCGTTGCGGATTGTCCTGCGGGTTAACCCGTTGTTTACCATGATGCATCGAAGCTCTAGGAACACGCCGGAGTGGAATCACGCGGCGCGGCAGCCGGTTTGCAACGGCGCCGCGACGCGGCTGGAACGGGGACGATGCCGATGGTCGGGGCATCCAGGGGTCGGAAGTCATGAAGACGGGCAGCAGCAGGTCGGGCTATGGGGCGAGCCGGCCGGGCGCCGACGCACCGTCGCGTCCCGCGGTCGAATTTCCGCGCCGCGCCGAGCCGGATGGCGCCGAACGCCTCGCCGCGCTTTCGGCCCTGGTCGACAGCCTCTCGCAGCAGATCGAAGTGATGGAAGGCGCCGCGATCCGCGCGCCGGTCCGGCGCGAGCCGCCGCAGCCCGCGTCGCCCGCCCCGGCGTCCGCTCCAGCCGCGACCCATGGCGATCCGGATCCGCGCCACTCGCTCGAAGGCCGCTTCGACGCGCTCGGCCGCCAACTGGACGACCGCCAGTCCGAGCGCTTGAGCGGTATCGAGACGCGGCTCGCCGCCATCGCCTCGCAGCTCGCCGCGGTCAAGGCGGCCCCCGCCGCCGCGCAGCCAGCGCCCGCCGTCGAGCCGCCGCAGGCCGTCCGCGCCCCGGCGGAAGAGCCCGCCCGCCCGCAGCAGAAGCTCACCAGCCTGCAGGCCGCGATCGCCGAGATTTCCAGCCGGCAGAAGGCGATCGACCATGAGGCGAGCGCCCCGGCCAATCATTTCGACGCCATCGCGATCGAGCACGCCATCGCAGCGCTTCGCGACGACATCGCCCTGCTCGGCCGGCGCGTCAGCGCCGAGGCTCGCCGCAACGACGAGGCAAGCCAGACGCTGAAGACCGAACTGGCCGCGCGCATGGAAGCGCTGACGAGCCGCAAGGCCGCCGACCCGGCCCCCGCGCCCGACGCGATCGCCCTTTTGCGCCAGGACCTGGCCGAGATCCGCCAGTCGCTCGACCTGGCTGCCCGCGAGACGACGCTCGCGAGCATCGAATCCGGCTATGGCCACATCATCGAGCGGCTGGACGACATCGTCCGCCGCGAGCCGGAAACCGACCGCTTCGACCGCCTGGCGCACGAGATCGCCCAGCTCGCTGCGTCGATCGAGACCAGCGCGCCGTCGCGCGAGGTCGAAACCGAACTGGAAGACATCCGCAACGCCGTCGCCTCGCTGTCGATCTCCCGCTCCGACGCGGTCAGCGCCGCCGTCGAGCGGCAGATCTCCAGCCTGCACGCCGCGATCGACACGCTGGCCGCCCGACCGGCGCCGCCGGTCGACCTTTCCGGCATCGAACGCGAGATCGACTCGCTCCGCCGCGACCTCGACGGCCTGTCGCGCGGCGCCGACCCGCTGGCGCTGATCCGGCTGGAAAAGCAGATCGCCGGCATCCGCTCGACCATCGACGAGATCGACCCGCGCCCGGCCGGCCTCGACCCCACCGCCCTGTCACGGCTGGAAGACCGCATTGATGCGCTCGCCGGCCGTTTCGACGCCCTGGCCGAGCTGCCGACCCTGCGGGCGCCCGACGCGCTGGACGGGCTGCGCACCGAGATCACCCAGCTTCGCGAGGACTTCGCCCGGCCGAGCCGGCTCGACGCCATCGAGGAGCAGATGCAGGCCCTCGTCCGTCGGCTCGACGCGAGCGCCCGCCGCGACGATCATCAGGCGCTGGCGCAGCTCGAGGCCCAGGTCGGTGCGCTCGCCGAACAGTTCTCCGCCCTGCCCGGCATCGATGCGATCGGCCGCGTCGAGGACAATCTCGACCGGCTGCAGGATCTGATCGGCCACGGCCGCCAGGACACGATCGAGGCGGCGCGCGACGCCGCCCGCTCTGTCGTCCACGAGCTGGCCAACAGCCTGCCCGCCCGCAACGACGAGGCGCTGATCCGTGGCCTGCGCGAGGACATGCGCCAGCTGCAGGAGGCGGCGGCCCGCTCCGACCGGCAGACGCACGAAACGCTGGAAGCAGTCCACAACACGCTCGCCAAGGTCGTGAACCGCATCGCGCAGCTCGAGTTCGGCGACGCCGCCGAGGCTCCGTCCGTTTCCCGGCGCGAGCTTCACGAGACCGTCTCGTCGCTGCCCTTCGGCCTGCCCGAGGCGGACCGCCCGCTGGCGCCCGGTTCCGGCCAGCCGGTACTGCCGCCCTTCGTCGAGCCAGACGCCGGCCTCGCCCGCACCCAGGCGACGACGGCGCCGCAGCAAGGCCGGCCCGGCGACCGCAAGGCCGATTTCATCGCCGCCGCCCGCCGCGCCGCCCAGGCCGCGCAGACGGAATCGGCCGAGGCCGTCGCCGAAGGAGGCGATGCCCGGCCGAGCACGCTCTCCCGTATCGGCGACGCCCTGCGCTCGCGCCGCCGGCCGATCGTGCTGGCGATCGCAGCCATCGTGCTGGCGATCGGCGCCATGCAGCTGTCGCCCCTGCCTTCGCGCCAGGCCCGGGAGGACGCGGCGCCGACCGATCCGGTCGCGACCGGCTCCGTCCCGGCCAAGCCGGCGCGTGACGTAACCCCGTCGAGCCCGGCGCCCGCCGCCCCGTCGGCGCCCGCCCCGCATGCCATGATCGCCCCGTCCGCCGATGGCGCCGGCGCGCTCGCCTTCACCCCGCCCGACGCAGCCGATGGCCAGATCGCGGCGCTGGCCAGCGATCCGCCGCCGGCATCGGGCTTCACCAGCTCGATTCCGGACGGCGCGATGGCAGGTTCGGCGCTCGAGACCGCCGCCGCCAAGGGCGATGCGGTCGCCGCCTTCGAGGTCGCCCGTCGCCTCGCCGATGGCAGCAACGGCCAGCCGCGCGACGCGCGCCTCGCGGCCGAATGGTACGAGCGCTCGGCCAAGGCCGGCTTCGCGCTGGCGCAATACCGGATCGGCAGCCTCTACGAGCGCGGCGAAGGCGTCCCGCGCGACCTTTCCGCCGCCCAGGCCTGGTATGCCAAGGCCAGCGAGCAGGGCAATGCCCGCGCCGCCCACAACCTCGCCGTCCTGCTAAGCGAGGGCGCCACGGCCGAGCCGGACTATGTCCGCGCCGTGCAGTATTTCACCCAGGCCGCCAACTGGAACGTCGCCGACAGCCAGTACAATCTCGGCGTGCTCTATGCCCGCGGCCTCGGCGTCGGCGTCGATCTCGTGCAGTCCTACAAGTGGTTCGCCCTGGCCGCCCAGCAAGGCGATCGCGACGCCGGCAAGCGCCGCGACGAGGTCGCCAAGGCGATGACGGCCGACGCACTCGCCGCCGCCCGCGCCGCCGTGCAGACCTTCAAGCCGAAGCCGCTCGACACCACCGCCAATTCCGAACCGGCGATCAAGCCGGAATGGAAGCCGGCGAGCCCGCAGACGACGATGCGCGACACCAAGGCGGGCAGCGCGACGCGCGGCTGACGGATGCCCGGACGGCGGCGACAGCCGCGGCCGTCCGCGCGACACCCAGCCGCTGCAGTTCCCTGGCCCCGCGCCCTGGACCGCCCATGGCCGATCTGTCGTTGACAGAGCGGGTGCAAGCGGCTTTATCGGCCGGGTCGGCGGCGCTGAGGATTGGATCGGCGTGGCCGCGCGCGGTCCTGCCGGGGGATTTTCCGGCAAGGCCATCGGTCCGCCTCGGCCTCCGCCTCCACCCTTCGCCAATGGTTCTGTCGTCGTGCAGATCTATCTCCCCATAGCCGAACTGCCGGTGAACATGTTCATCATCTTCGGCATGGGCGGCGCCGTCGGCTTCCTGTCGGGGCTGTTCGGGGTGGGCGGCGGCTTCCTTCTGACACCGTTGCTGATCTTTTCGGGTATTTCGCCGGCCGTCGCCGTCGCCAGCACCACGGCGCAGGTCGTCGCCTCGTCCTCCTCCGCCGCGATCACCTATTATCGCCGCCGGATGATCGACATGAAGCTCGCCGGCGTGCTGGTTGCCTCGGGCGTGCTCGGCTCTACCATCGGCGTCGGAATCTTCAGCCTGCTGCGCCGCTGGGGCCAGCTCGATTTCGTCATCGCGGTCTGCTACGTGACCTTCCTCGGCCTGGTCGGCGGACTGATGCTGACGGAATCGATCCGCGCCATCATCAACGCCCGCCTCGGCCGTCCGGCGCCGCTGCGCCGCCCCGGCCAGCACAACTGGGCGCATGGCCTGCCGTTCAAGATGCGCTTCAAGCGCTCCAAGCTCTATGTCAGCGTCATCCCGGTGATCGCCATGGGCGTCGGCATCGGCATCCTCGGCTCGCTGCTCGGCATCGGCGGCGGCTTCATCCTGGTCCCGGCGCTGATCTACCTTCTGCGCGTGCCGACCAACATCGTCATCGGCACCTCGCTGATCCAGATGACCGGCACCATGGCGGTGGCGACCGTGCTGCAATCGACCACCAACCACACGGTCGATGGCGTGCTGGCGCTGATCCTGATGGTCGGTGGCGTCATCGGCGCGCAATTCGGCGCCCGCGTCGGCGCGCATGTGCGCGGCGACCAGCTACGCGCCATGCTGGCGCTGCTGGTGCTCGGCGTCGGCATCCGCTTCTTCGTCGACCTCGTGCACACGCCGGCGGACCTGTTCTCGCTGGCGACACTGGCGGGCGACACGCGGTGACACGGCTCGCCGCCCTGCTGACCCTCTGGGCGATCGCGCTGGCGGCGGCGCCGGCCCGCGCCGAACAGCTGATCGTCGCGCTTTCGGCCGAGGAGGTGCGGATCACCTCCAACTTCACCGGCACCAGCATCACCGTCTTCGGCGCCATCGAGCGCGACGCCGCCACCGTGTCGCGCGCCGAGTTCTACGACGTCGTCGTCACGGTCAAGGGGCCGTCGGAGACCGTCGTCACAAGGCGCAAGGCGCGCTATGTCGGGCTCTGGCTGAACAGCGCCTCGCGCACCTTCGTCAACATCCCGTCCTTCTACGCGGTCAATTCATCCCGCCCGCTCTCCGAGGTGACGACGCCGCAGATCCAGAAGCGCTTCCAGATCGGCGCCGAGGCCCTCGTCTTTCCTGTGTCCGCCGATGACGACGCCGAGACCGCCGGGCCGGACGACGAATTCCGCCAGGCCTTCATCCGGCTGAAGCAGCAGGACGGTCTCTATCGCAGCGAAGCCTATGGCGTGAAATTCCCGGGCACGGAGATCTTCCAGACGGCGGTGCAGATTCCGGCCAACGTTCCCGTCGGCCGCTATCTGGTGACGGTCTACCTGTTCCGCGACGGCGCCATGCTCGCCTCCGACCAGTCGGAGATCCGCATTTCGAAGATGGGCTTCGAGCAGTTCACCTTCGACCTCGCGCACAACCAGGGCCTGATCTACGGCCTGATCTGCGTCATCCTCGCCGTCTTCACCGGCTGGCTCGCCGGCGTCATCTTCCGCAAGGACTGAGCCGCCTCACAGGCTTTCGAGGAAGGCGACGAGCGCTTCCCGTTCGGCCGGCGAAAGGCCGAGCGGCTTCAGGATCGGCGATGTGCGGCCCGCGAACGGCATCAACGGGTTCCTGGCCTCGGCCGCGTTGCGCGGCAGAGTGTGTCCGCCTCCGGTCTGGTAGAGCATGATGACATGCCGAAGCGTCGGCACGATGCCATTGTGCATGTAGGGCCGCGTCTCGCCGACATGGCGGAGGCTCGGCGTGCGGAAGCGGCCGACATCGTCGAGCACGCCGGTCACGCCATAGCGGCCGACATCCTCCTTGGGACGCCCGAGCAGCGACAGGCCGAGATTGTGGAACTTCTCGTCCGTCATCAGCGGCCCGTTGTGGCAATTCATGCAGCCGGCCTTGGTGCGGAACAGATGCAGGCCGTAGACCTGCTGATCCGTCAGCGCCCGCTTGTCGCCCTGCACGAAGCGGTCGAACCGGGTCCGCTCCTCGAGCGTCGCCTCGAAGGCCGCGATTGCTTCGAGCACCTGTTCCGGCTCGATCCGATCGGTTCCGAACACGGCGGCGAAGCGGGCCGGATAGGCGGGGCTGGCCGCGAGCCGGCCGACCACGCCGGTCAGGTCGTGGTTGGCCATCTCGACCGGATTGACCAGCGGCTCGGCCGCCTGCGCCTCCAGATCCGGCGACCGGCCGTCCCAGAACAGGCTCCGCCGCAGCGAGGCGTTGAACAGCGGCATGGCGTTTCGCCGGCCCTGCGCGCGATCATGACCGAACGAGGTCTTGAGGCCGTCGCCCCAGCCGAGCTCGCGATTGTGGCAGCTCTGGCAGGCGATCTGGCCCGAGGCCGACAGGACCGGATCCTCGAACAGCGCCTTGCCGAGCGCGACCTTGGCCGGCGACGGATTCTGCTTCGGAAGCTCCAGCGCGGCCAGTTCGCGGAACTCGACGCTCGGGTCGAGCGTCGGCTGCGGCCAGGCCGCCGGGATGACCTCGTAGTAGCGCCGGAGCGCCGCAAGGGCCTCGCCGTCGGGCTCGCCCGGCAGATCCGAAAGCACCATGCCGCGCTTCTCCAAAGCGCGCGGCACGGCGGCGCTGACGAGCGCCATGCCGCCGCCGGCGACGAGGCATCCCGCCAGAACCACCCAGAAGGGACGCCATGCCGTCGCCATGCTCAGAACGTCGCCGCCGCGCCGAGCCAGACGCTGCGCCCGCGCAGCCACGGCGTTTCATCGGACGCGACCGCATTGGTGGTGTCGTCAAAGACGTTCTGCACCGACAGGTTGACGTCATAGGCACCGAACTTCGTTTCGGCCAGGCGATAGCTCGCGGTCATGTCCAGGGTCAGGCGCGGCTTGAAATCATAGTCCTCGAATATGTAGTGGGTCTTGCCGACGCCATCGCCGGATGAAAGCGGACATTTGGTCGAGGTCGCCGAAGCCGTGCAGGTGCTGTCCGTGTCGCGGACGCCCTCGAACCCGAGATTGAGGTTCACCGTCGCCCCCAGCTTCAGACGCTTCTCGAACCAGGCCGTGCCGACATCCATCGCCAGGCGGACGGGAATGTCCATGTTGCCCGTGACGAGCCCGAACTCGGACAGGGAATAGGACTGTCCATTGTACCAGATGCGATTGTCCCACTCGTCGTCGACATAGCCTTGCGAGGTCGTCTTCTGCTCCGACCACACGGCCGAGGCCACCAGCGAGAGGCTGTCGAGATTGCGCACGGGCAGCTTGTCCCACGACTTTCCATATTCCAGCGTCGCCGAGCGATAGGCGTTCGTGCCGCCATTGGTGAGGCCCAGATTGGTCGAGGTGCTGTCCTCCGCGACCAGGTACTGATCATGGCCCCGACGATCGATGTACCGGAAGCGGAACTCGCCGTCGAAAACAGGTTCCTTCCAGCGGACCGCGCCGGTGAACTCGTCCTTGTAGGGCGTGGTGAGGTCGGAGCCGGAGAAATTATAATAGCGCTTGGTGGTCGGGGTACTCCAGGTATCCGAGACATTTCCCTCGGAATCATGCGTCCGCGTCACGGTGTAGCCGAGCGGCTGGCCGTCGCGAACGGCGTAATAGACCGCATCGGCGTTGTAGTAGCGGTTGGCGCCCGCGACGAAAGACAGTCCCTCGAACGGGGTGTAGGTTGCCGCCAGGCGCGGCGCGATGTTCAGATTGCCGAAGAAGTCCTCATAGTCGGCGCGCAGGCCGGCGCGAACGTCGAACCAGCGCCACTTCTGGTCGAGTTCGGCATAGGCGCTGAGCGAATTCAGCGAAACATCGTTCCGGTAGGCCTCCAGAACGCTCTTCGAGTAGTTGTACTGCTCGCTCGTGCAGGCGGTATCCCCGGCCGGGCAGGTCCAGCCCGAGACGCCGGTCGGCAGGTTGAGCGTCGTGCGGTTCAGCGAGCGCAGGATGTATTCCTCACGCCCACGGAATGCGTCGATGTGCTGATATTCAGCGCCGGTGCTGAACTTGCCCCAGCCGATGTCGCCTTCGAGCGATCCGATCAAACCCGTCTCGGTCTGGCCCTGCTCCTTGTTGCCATATCCGCCTTCCCGGCAGGTGGCGGCGGTTCCGCTGAACGTCACCGGTTCGCGGCACCAGGCGAGCAGTTCCGGATCGGTCGAATGGAACCAGAGGTCCGGGTTCGTCACGCTTGTCGAGGTGCGGGCCAGGATGGTTCGGTAGATGGTCTCGTTTCCACCGCCGTCATTGACCGTCTTGGAGTCGTTGTAGTAGCCGCGGGCCGTCATCTTGACGTTGCCGAGTCCGATTGCCGGAACGACCAGCGCCCCAAGCTCGCGCTCCCACTTCAGTTGAGAGGTCAGGCCCTTCGTTTGGGCGTCGATCTGCGTGTCGCGATAATAGATGCCGTCCCAGACCTTGCTGAAGTCGGTATAGGCACCCTCCAGCGTGAAAACGCCGAAGTCCGTGTCGAGCCGGCTCGACAGGCGGTAGAAGTCATTCGAAGATTCGTCGGACGCCGCCTCGTTATAGAGGACATAGGTCTTCTGCTTATCCGACGAACCTGCGCTCCGGCTGTATTGCGCCAGGATCGACCAGTCGCTGGTGAGAGGAATACCCACCGAGGCGGCAAACTGATATTTCTTGAAGTCCGGCTTGGCCTTGTCTTCCGGATTCTCCCCGTCCTCTGTGCCGAGCTTGTAGTGGACGAAGTCGTTGGTCTGGCCGCCGAAGCTGACCGAGCCGCGGATGCGGTCCTTCGGCGCCTCGGCCAGCTTGTAGTCGACGACGCCGCCCTGGAAATCGCCATAGCGCGCCGAAGCGTTGCTGTCGATCACGGTCGCCTGCTCGACGAACTCAGACGGCACGAAGATCGTCTGGGGGTGCAGGCCGAAAATCGCGTTGATGTTGGGCGTCTGCTCATCCGCCGAGAGATCGGACGCGAAAGACTCCTGACTGCCCGTGACGTTATTGATGCCGATGCCGTTCAGGCGGAAATTGTTCTCATAGACAAGGCCTCCGGAAATCGACACCAGCAGAGGCTGCGAACCGATCTCGTCGAACCCGTCCACGCCGGCATCGGTGCTCGCATAGTCCTGATACTGGACGTTCGGCAGATTGCGCAGGAAACTGTTCGCGTCCTCGCTTCCGCCCGTCATGATCTGGAACGCTTCGCGCGAGACGACCGTCGTACCCGAATTCGTCGACGATCCGTCGCCGAGGCCGACGAAGAAGCGATTGGCGTAGACGACAATCGCCTCGAGCATGGTCGGCTGGGTTGTCGCGGCGGCCTCCTCGGCGACCGCGGGGGCCAGGCCGACTGCCATAAGGGCGGCGCCGACCAGGGCGCACGTTGCTAACTTCGGAATCCAGACACGGATCTCCGAACCGAATCCAACCACTCGCATGTTCAATCCCGCTCAGAATGGACGGATCGCCGGGTCGCGGTCCGCTGGGCAAGCGCGTGGTGTACGTATGTCCGATGGGCGCGTTGGTAATATAACCTGAATATTTGTGTCAACATATAGTCGACAGGATTTGCACCGCCTCGTCAGGGCTTTCACGCGCGAGGCGGTCACGCAACAACACGCGCCAGCGTCCCGCTACGCGCAGGATGCCAAGCCGCAAAGGCCGATGGACCGAAAAGCGCGGCGGCTCAGCCGCCCTTGCCCATGTTGAGCAGGCGGATGACGATCCAGACCGGGATGACGATGACGGCGCCGAGCAGGAAATACTTCCAGATCCACTCGATCGCGCCGAAACCCATGTTCCAGATGCGCCAGACCAGTTGCTGCGCCTTCTCGACGATGTCGTAGGGCGACAGACCAAGCGCCGAAAGCACGATGCCGACGATCAGCGAGATGACGACCAGCCGGAGCAGGACCTGGGCGGGCGAGCCGCCCATGAAGCGTTGAAGGCCGTTCATCGTCATCTCCTGTGACGCCGCGCCCGACACGGGCCCGACGCTCGATTCGGTCGGATGATAGCGGAACAGTGCGGCCGGAAAACGGGCTAATTCTTTTGCCGTGCGTCATCCACCTATGGCTCGAGCAGCGCCTCCAGCGTCTCGATCCGGTCGGCCTCGCGCGGCGGTTTGTCCCAGCGCAGCCGGCTGACGCGCGGAAAGCGCATGGCGACGCCGGATTTGTGCCGGGCCGAGCGGTTCAGGCCCTCGAACGCCACCTCCAGCACCAGCCCGACCTCGGCATTGTGGGTCACCTCGCGCACCGGCCCGAAGCGGTTCAGCGTGTTGCGGCGGACGAAGCGGTCGATCTCGACCAGTTCGTCGTCGGTGAAGCCGAAATAGGCTTTTCCCACCGGCACGAGCTCGTCGCCGCCCTCGCCCGCTTTCCAGACGCCGAACGTGTAGTCGGAATAGAAGGACGAGCGCTTGCCATGGCCGCGCTGCGCATACATCAGCACGGCATCGACGGTGTAGGGATCGCGCTTCCACTTGAACCACGGTCCCTTCGGCCGGCCCGGCTCATAGACCGAATCCCAGCGCTTCAGCATCAGCCCCTCGATGATGGGCACCGGCGGCAGGCTGCGCTTTTCCATCAGATCGTCGGTCGTGTCGTAGGCAACCAGGGGCGACAGGTCGATGCGCCCGGCGAGCGAGCCGGCGACCAGCCTCTCCAGCCGCGCCCGCCGCTCGCGAAACGGCAGGCTGCGGACATCCTCGCTGCCGTCGACCAGGCAGTCATAGGCGCGGATGAAGGCGGGGTGGCTGGCGATCAGCTTGCCGGAGACGGTTTTGCGGTTGAGGCGCTGCTGCAGCTCCGAGAACGAACCCGGCTCGATCGCCTCGCCCGCGCGCCTTCCAACCAGCAGTTCGCCGTCGATCGCGCCGTCGAAATCGAGCGCATCGAGCATGTCCGGGAAGGTGTCGCCGATATCCTCGCCGGTGCGGGTGTAGAGCCGGCGCACGCCATGGTCCGACACCCCCTGGACGCGGATGCCGTCCCATTTCCATTCCGCCGCATAGACGTCCGGCGTGATGCGCGACAGGTCGCCCTCCTCCAGCGGCTGCGCCAGCATCACCGGCCGGAACGGCGCGCGCGCCGAGGAGACCGGCTTTTCCGCCCGTCCTTCCAGCCAGGCGAACAGCGGCAGGTAGGGCGGCTTCACGCCGTGCCAGAGTTCCTCGATCTCGTTGACCTGCAGCCCATCGACCTTTTCCGCCCCGAAATCGGCCAGCGCCTGCTTGGCGAGCCGGGCCGAGACGCCGATGCGCAAGCCGCCGGTGACGAGCTTCAAGAGCGCCCGTCGGAATCGAGCGCGTCGAGAAAGGCCGCCACCCGCCTCGGCCCGTCGGCGCGCGACGAGGCGAGCAGCGTTTCGACGATCGCCGAGAGGGAGGGAATGTTGCTGCCATTGGTGGCTGCCGGGGCGGCGCGCATGGTCGGGCCGCCGCCCTCGTCCCAGACCAGAGCGATCGTCTCGGCGAGGTCGCCGACATAGTCATAGGAATAGGCGAACAGCACCTCGTCGATGCGCTCGGCCACCAGCGCCCGCAGCATGGCGGGCTTCACCGATGGCACGTCGAGCCCGCCGGTCAGCGCCGCAAGCGCCCAGCCGCGATCGGGATCCGGGGTAACACGAAAATATTCAGCCATCAGGCGCAGCTTGGCGTTGCGCGACGGCGTCAGGATCAGGCGGTCGAGGAGAGCGGCGAAATCCTGCATGGCGCCAATCTAGGTTTTGCAATCGCCGGCGAAAAGCCCCGGCAGCGTAGCGGGTTGCGCCAGGCGGCCGGAAGTCCTAACTGTGGCTCGCTCGGCCTTGCGGCCGGGACTCGTTCTCAGGGCGGGGTGCAACTCCCCACCGGCGGTAAGAAGGTTTTCCTTCAAGCCCGCGAGCGCCTTTCCGTTCCGACGGAAAGGGTCAGCAGATTCGGTTAAATTCCGAAGCCGACGGTTATAGTCCGGATGGAAGAGAACGGCGAAGACGATGCGAACCGGCCCCCTGCGGCCGGTGCGTGCGTATTTGCTATGCCCTGATTTCGTGTTGTCGAACCCGATGGGAACCAACATGAGTCAGTCTACCCTCACCAAACCCTCCGCTCTCGGAGCGCCCGTCGCGGGCGCCTTCTGGATGATCCTCGCCGGCGTCGCGTTTGCCGGCGTCAACACGCTCGAACAGATCGCCACCGTCAACCTGCACCTGCCGGCGCCGACAGCGGCCTTCCTGCAATATGCCATAGCGCTGATCGTGATCCTGCCCTGGGCGGCACGGCGCGGCCTGCCCTCGCTGAAATCGCGCCGACCCGGTCTGCAGGCGCTGCGCGTGCTGTTCGCCGCCGTCGGCGTGCAGTTCTGGGTGCTCGGCCTCTCGCATGCCGTGCCGATCGGCCAGGCCATCGCGCTGGTCATGACATCGCCCTTCATCGTCACGCTCGGCGCCGGATTGTTCCTCGGCGAAAAGGTATCGCTAGAACGCTGGCTCGCCGTCATCGTCGGCTTCGTCGGCGGGCTGATCATCCTCGACCCGTTCTCGGAGAGCTTCACCACCGCCAGCCTCTATCCGCTGGCGGCCTCGGTGCTGTGGGCCGGCGTGTCGCTGATCCAGAAGAAGCTTCTCGCCGAGGACAGCCCCGAAACCGTGACGGCCTGGCTGCTGCTGCTGCTCGCGCCGGTCAACCTCGTGCTGGCGCTTCCCTCCGGCATCGCCATTCCCTCGGGCGATGCCTGGATGGCGATCGTCGCGGTCGGCGTGCTCACCGCCGCGGCGCAGGGGTTTCTCGCGCTCGCCTATGCCAGGGCGGACGCCGCCTATGTCCAGCCTTTCGACCATGTGAAGCTGCCGCTGAACGTGCTCGCCGGCTGGCTGGTGTTCGGCTGGGTACCTTCCAGCCAGCTCTGGCTCGGCGCGGCGCTGATCGTCGGCGCGTCGATGTTCCTGCTCTGGCGCGAGACCCGGCAGCAGGGCGACTACTCGGCCTCGTCCTCGTAGCCGACCATGTGCAGCGGCCGGGCGCGGATGCCGGCCAGCTCGCACCAGCGCACCAGCGCCTCCTCGCGGCCATGCGTGACCCAGACCTCGGCGGGAGCAATCTCGGCGATGGTCTCGGTAAGCTCGGCCCAGTCGCAGTGATCGGAAATGATCAGCGGCAGTTCCACGCCGCGCTGCTTGGCGCGCTGGCGGATCGACATCCAGCCGGAGGCGAAGCAGGAGACGGGATCCGGGAAGCGCCGCGCCCAGCGATCGGCGAAGGCGGATGGCGGCCCGACCACGACGGCGCCGGCGAAATCGACGCCGCTGCCCGACTTGCGTCCTGCCTCGACGGTCGCCTGCTCCAGCGGGCCGAGATCGATGCCTTCCTCCGCATAGAGGCGGCAGAGCCGTTCCAGTGCGCCGTGGATGTAAATCGTCCGGTCATAACCCTCCTCGCGCAGCCGCTTGATCACCCGCTGCGCCTTGCCGAGCGCATAGGCGCCGACCAGATGCGCCCGTTCGGGAAAGGCGGCGAGCGAGGCGAGCAGCTTGTGGATCTCGTTGGTGTCATCGGGATGGCGGAAAACCGGCAGGCCGAAGGTCGCCTCGGTGATGAAGACGTCGCATTGGACCGGCTCGAACGGCGCGCAGGTCGGATCGCGCCGGCGCTTGTAGTCGCCCGAGGCAACGATGCGCATGCCCTTCGCCTCGACGGCGATCTGCGCCGAGCCCAGCACATGGCCGGCCGCATGAAAGCTGACCGTGACGTCACCGATCCGCATCGCCTCGCCGAGCGGCGCCACGGCCTCGCTGCCGGCGAAACCGGCGCCGTAGCGCTCGGCCATGATCCGCAAGGTCTCGCGCGTCGCCATCACCGCCTGATGGCCGGGCCGCGCGTGATCGGCATGGCCATGGGTGATCAGCGCGCGCGCCACCGGCCGCACGGGATCGATGTGGAAGCCGCCGAGCGGGCACCAGAGGCCGTCCGGCGTCGGGCAGAGCAGTTCTTCAGGGCGGATCATCTCCCTAGGATAGGGATGGATGCTCTCAATGAAAGCCCCTCACCCGCCCCCTCCCTTGCAGGCCAGTCTCCGTCATTCCTGCGAAAGCAGGAATCCATGCGGCTTGAGGGGCCAGGACGATGGCGCCTCCACCTCCCAACACGGCGGCTGAATGGATCCCGGATCCAGTCCGGGATGACGGCGGAGGGTGTATCGAACCTCGCGCGCAGCCTGCTCGGCAAGCCCCCTCTCCCGCGAGCGGGAGAGGGCTGGGGTTAGGGTTTTGCTGCATCACGCCCCCAACATGCCCCTCGACTTCCACATCGGGCGCTCCTACCTCTATGCCGTGACCGAGAGCCTCGACGCCGGAATCTCCCACGATCTTCTGCCCGCCCCCTTCCGCGACTGGTTCGCCCGTCGCGGCTGGTCGCCGCGGCCGCATCAGCTCGCCCTGCTGGAGAAGGCGCGCCGAAGGGAAATCCGCCCTGCTGATCGCGCCGACCGGCGCCGGCAAGACGCTCGCCGGCTTCCTGCCGAGCCTCGTCGACCTCGCGACCCGGCCGCCGGCCGGAAAGGGCGGGCGCGGGCCGCACACGCTCTACATCTCGCCCCTGAAGGCGCCCGCCGTCGACATCGCCCGCAATCTCGAGGCGCCGGCGGTGGAGATCGGCCTCAACATCGCCATCGAGACCCGCACCGGCGATACGCCGGCG
>JAFKJZ010000151.1:0-1017 GCA_017305815.1 Hyphomicrobiales bacterium | reverse complement strand
GCTGAAGCCGCCCGAAATCCTGCTGACGACGCCGGAGCAGCTGGCGCTGCTCCTCTCCAACCCGGACGCCGGCCGCTTCTTCGGCGACCTCAAGACCGTCATCTTCGACGAACTGCACGCGCTGGTGACGGCGAAGCGCGGTGAATTGCTGTCGCTCGGCCTCGCCCGGCTGCGCCGCCTCGCGCCGGAGCTCCGCGCGGTCGGCCTGTCTGCGACGGTGTCGGAGCCCGACGACCTTCGCGCCTGGCTGATGCCGCAACGGGCCGATGCGCCGCCGCAGCTCGCCGATCTGGTCACCGTCGCCGGCGGCGCCAAGCCGGAGATCACCATCCTCGACACCGAGGAACGGCTGCCCTGGGCCGGCCATTCCGCCGTGCACGCGATCGGCGAGATCTACGCGGCGATCCAGGCCAACGGCATGGTGCTCGTCTTCGTCAACACGCGCAGCCAGGCCGAACGCGTCTTCCAGGAACTCTGGCGGGTGAACGAGGACGTGCTGCCGATCGCGCTGCATCACGGCTCGCTCGACGTCGGCCAGCGCCGTCGGGTCGAGCAGGCCATGGCGGCCGGCAGTCTCCGCTGCGTCGTCTGCACCTCGACGCTCGATCTCGGCATCGACTGGGGCGATGTCGATCTCGTCGTCAATGTCGGCGCGCCGAAGGGCGCCAGCCGGCTGGCGCAGCGCATCGGCCGCGCCAACCACCGCATGGACGAGCCGTCGCGCGCCCTGCTGGTGCCGGCGAACCGCTTCGAGGTGATGGAATGCACGGTGGCGCTGGAAGCGAGCACGAGCGGCGCGCAGGATACGCCGCGGCCGATCGGCGGCGCGCTCGACGTGCTGGCCCAGCACGTGCTCGGCATGGCCTGCGCCGCGCCGTTCTCGGCCGACGACCTGCATGAGGAGATCGTTTCGGCCGCGCCCTATGCGACGCTGCCCCGCGAGACCTTCGACCGGGTCGTCGATTTCGTCGCCACCGGTGGCTACGCATTGAAGAACTACGAGCGCTATGCGCGCAT
>JAFKJZ010000358.1 GCA_017305815.1 Hyphomicrobiales bacterium | reverse complement strand
CGACCGCGATGCCCTTCGCCTTGGCGGCGAGCGAGTTCTGCAGGCGCTCCGCTTTGCCCGAGACGCGGACTTCGCCGGCATCGGGCTGGTGGACGCCGGAGCAGACGCGGATCAGCGTCGACTTGCCGGCGCCGTTCTCGCCGAGCAGGGCGGTGACCCTGCCGGCGCGGAACTGCATGCTGACATCGGCGAGCGCCTGAACCGAGCCGAAACGCTTGTCGACGGAGACGACTTCCAGGGCGATTGGATTTTCCATGGCGATCTGGTCTTCGACGGGCATTCGTTCGGCTCGGTCCTGCATGGCGATATCTTCGATCAGAGCTTCGGAACGGTGCCGACCGGCAGCTTTTCCGGATCGAGCTGGTCGACATTGTCCTTGGTCATGAACAGGCTGACGGCCGGCTGCAGGACCGGCTCGGCCTTCTGCTGCGCCACGATGTTGTTGAACAGCGCGATCGCCACGTTATAGCCCTGGCCGAACTCGTCCTGGCCGGTGACGCCGAACATGCTGCCGTCACGGATCGCGGCGACGTTCTCCTTGGTGAAGTCGTAGCCGATCACCTTGACGCTGTCCTGCTTGCCGGCCGCCTTGACGGCCTGGGCGGCGCCGAACGGTCCGCCGGCGGTGGCGTAGATCGCCACGAGATCCGGGGTCGAGGTCAGGAAGTCCTTGGCCGAGGCGAAGGTGGTGCCGGCCGAATCCTTGGCTTCGACGCCGTCATTGACGACGGAGAGCTTCGAGCCGGCGAGGCCCTCGCCGAAGCCCTTGCGGCGCTGCTCGGAGCCGGGCGCGGTGAACTGGCTGACGATGACGCCGACCTTGCCTTCCTTGTCGCCGACCGCCTTGATCAGCTCCGCGGCGGCGTTCTTGCCGGCCGCGACCTGGTCCTGGGCGTAGTTGATGACGCCGCCGGCTTCCTCGACGCAGGGGAACAGCGTGTTATAGGCGCCGATCGAGATCTTCTTCTCGGCGATCAGGTTCTTGACCAGGGCACAGTTGCCTTCGCCGGCGATGAAGAAGCCGATGCCGTTATAGCCCTGGGTGGCGGCGGCATTGATGGCCTGGTTGACGGTGGGCACGTCGATATTGGCGCCGCCGACGATCCAGCGCACTTCGCCGCCACGCGACTTCAGCACGTCGTTCGCGGTCTCGGCGCCCTTCTGCACCGCGACCCAGTACGGATTGTTGGCGAAGCCGATGATCGCGATCTTGGCCTTGGTGCCAGCCTCGTTGGCGACGGGCTCGGGGCGGCCGGCGATCGGCGCAACGTCCTCGGCGGCGGCGGTGCCGGCTGCCGTCAGCCGGGCGGCGGCGGAAGCGAGCGCCAGCATCGAGGCGCGCAGGCCGAGGGCCGGCTTGGCGATGGTATGGGTCATGTAGCTCCTCCCAGAGCTGTGAGACGCGGCCGGCTCGACGCCATGGGCCGCTGAGTTTCCCGAAAAAGCGATGACCCCACGAGCGAGGCCGGCATGTTTGGGCGACGAACGCCTGCGCCCGGCAGGCCCGGCAGCATCAGCGCCGGCTACGTACTGATACTACATAAATTTGGCGTGACAAGACGGAATTTGCACCGAAACCATCCGAAATTATTCCGGTATCGCCCAAATCGATTGCATTGCGATACCGATTGAGTAGTGTTGCTACCGATTTGGAGACCCCTATGGCCATTGCCCCCACTTCCCACCGCATCGATCCCCGAAGCGGCGTTTTGTCCGCCGCCACCGGCCGCTACGAGAAGCGGCTTGCCGATCTCGACGGTATCTACGCCGACAACGCCGCCTTCGCGGAATCCGTTGCCCGCGAAGGCGACCGCGTCGTCTACTACGTCCATGAAGTCCGCCCGGCGGCGGCGCGCGGCGACCTGATCTTCGGCACCACCTTCATGGAGCCGGGCCGGATCGGCGACGAATTCTTCGTCACCCGCGGCCATATCCACGCGATCGGCAACCGCCCCGAGACCTATTACGGCGAGGCGGGCGAGGGGCTGATGCTCTTGGAATCGCCGGAAGGCGAGACGCAGATCCTCGAGATCGCGCCGCGCGTGATGGTCTATGTGCCGCCGCTCTGGATCCACCGCTCGGTCAATACAGGGGCTGCGCCGCTGGTCATGAGTTTCTGCTACCCGAGCGATTCCGGCCAGGACTACGGCCTGATCGCCCGCTCCGGCGGCATGGCGACCCGCATCGTCGCCGACGGCACCGGCTGGAAGGCCGTGCCGAACGCTGCCTACCGGCCCCGCAGCAAGGCCGAGATCGACGCCATCCTCGCCACGCAGGACTGACCTCCGATGTTCATTTTCGACAGAATTTCCGCCCATGCGGTGGTGCCGGTGATCGCGCTCGACGATCCCGCCGCCGCCCTTCCGCTCGCCGA
>JAFKJZ010000357.1:2401-4364 GCA_017305815.1 Hyphomicrobiales bacterium | reverse complement strand
GTCGCCTTGCCCGCCTGGTTGCCCTTCGGCACCACCCAGGAGGAGGTCTGGTAGGTCCCGCCATTCCACACGATGCGATAGGGCGCGCCGTTTTGCGACGCGATCAGGCGTCGCCGCTTCAGGCGCAGGAACAGATCGAGCGAGCAATCCGTCAGGATCCAGCCGTCGCGGGTTGCACAGTCGGCCGCGATGATGCGGCCGGAATCGTCCTTGTGATGGCGGATGACGCCGCCCTGAGCGAGCGCATGCAGGATGCGCTGCTCGACCTTCGAGACATTCATGGTGGGATTTCGTTCAGAAGTAGTCGGGTGATCGAAGCCGCGATTCCGCGGGCCGCGCGCCGATGGCGCGAGGGCTCCAGACCCTGCCTAACGGGGGCAGGGGATCACCGGGACTGCGAGGTAGTCGACATCCAAACTCCTGAGACGCCGGTTTTCTAGCGGTATCCGTTGGCGTGGGCAAGCCGGTTTGGCATGCTGGGTTGCAAACGGATGCCGAAGGAACCCCATCGCCTTACGGCGACGCCATCGGGAGGAAGAGATGGATCAGACGCCAATCGGATCGCTGGCGGATTTTCGTGCGACGCTCGGGAATGCCGCGCCGCCATCAGCGCTCTCCGGCCCGCTTCAGGCGCTCTGGCATCTGGAAAAGGGAGAGTGGGACGCCGCGCACGCTCTGGTGCAGGACGACGAGAGTCGCGCCGGCGCCTGGGTCCACGCGCATGTTCATCGCATCGAGGGCGATCTCTGGAATGCGCGCTACTGGTATGGCCGGGCCGGCCGGGCTGCGGGCGAGGGCGACGTTGCTCTGGAGCGCGAGGCGATCGTCGTCGCCCTTCTGCGCGATTGAAGACAATGAAAAACCCGGCGGATCGCTCCGCCGGGTTCCGGTTCCGGGCCTCTTGGCCTGGAGCCAAATTGATTACCAGGAACGCTTCAGCCAGAGAACCGACTGCCAGGCGTCGCCGTCCTTGACCTTGGAGGTGTCGGAGGAGACGGAGCTGTAGAAGACGTCGACCAGGAAGTCGAGGCCCTTGACCGGCGTGAAGTTCGTGGTCGAACCGACGCGCCAGGCGTCGAACTCGCGGTCCTTCCAGGCGGCGTAGTCGGCGGTGCCTTCGAACTTGGCGTAGCCGCCCGAAAGCGACGTCCAGACGCGATCCGACCAGACATGCTTGTAAGAGACGAAGCCGCTCCAGCTGTCGCCGGGGACGAAGTCGAGCGCCGACATGCCGGTCAGCGAGCCGGACAGGTTCGACACCGAGGTGCCGCCGGTGATGCCGGTGAACGAGTTGGCGTTCTGGGCGTAGCTGGCCGAGATCTGGAACTTGTCGCCCTTCGAGAAGCTGTCGAGCGCCAGCTCGACGATGCCGCCGACGGCGAAGCCGCTCTTGTCTTCGAAGACATACGGGTTGGACGGGGTGCCGGCGCCCGAGATGTCGATGGCATGCTTTACGTAAGCCGCGGCAACCTTCGTCTTGAAGATGCCCGAGGCGTAGGTCACGGCGCCGATGATGTCGGGGATGTTGTCCTGGCCGCCGCTGGCGATCAGGTTGTTGTTGACGTCGTAGAGGCCGTCGACATAGCCGGCGCCGCCGCGGTCACGCGGGTCTTCCAGCGACAGCGAGAGGCCGAAACCGTTCACCGAATAGGTCAGTTCGATGTGGTCGGTCTTGGTGTCCGACGCGAACATGCCGGTGTCGTCGAAGCCCTGGCCGAAATCGAACAGCGAGTCGAAGCGACCGGCCTTGATCGGGCCGAACTGAAGCCAGGCGGTGTCGACATAGGCCGAGTTGGTCGAAGCGTTGACCAGGTCGGCGAGCGTGCCGGTGCCCGGCTCGTTGCCGGTCTTGGCGCGCATGTCGATCCAGCCGGTGAGGTTGCCGTACTCGGTGATGGTCGAGCCGGTCAGCTGGATCGAGGCTTCCGTGTAGAAGTTGTTCCAGTTGCTGTCGCGGTAGAGC
>JAFKJZ010000357.1:0-2386 GCA_017305815.1 Hyphomicrobiales bacterium | reverse complement strand
CGTGCCGAACTTCACGTAGCCGCCGACCTTGATGCAGGTATCGGTGCCGGGCGAGTAGAAGAAGCCCTTGCCGAAGGCGTCGCAGACCTTCACGTAGTCGACCGGCTCGGCAACGGTGAGATCCGCAGCATTGGCGGCGCCGGCAACCATCATCGCGGCCGCGGAGCCGAGAATAAGAGACTTAAACGTCATTTCTGACCTTCCAAAAAGTGTGGGAGGGTAAAATGCGCAGCCGCTCCGGCCCCAGGCTGACCCGCAGATCAGCCCGTCGCGACAGCAATGCGCCCCAGACCCCCGTTTCGTGTTGGCCGCCGCGCATCCCTGTTCGGGACACTGCGTGCGGTGCCCGCTGCGACCCCTCGCGGCAGGCACCGGCAACCTAGTCGGTCGGTCGGAAGCTGCAATGTAAAATGATCAGAATTTGAAGTATTACAGGTTTATGAATTTCACTAGTGGCTTAATTGCGCTAGGTGTTATTGTAATTTGCCGGCTTGTCACAATTATGTATTATAAGTATATCCGGATAAATTTAAAAATCAGGCCGTGACATCAATCGATGTTCGAGAGTTGATGTCATAGTCAAGGTAATGTTGAGGAACTTCTGTCGCTATCACCGGATATTTTCATTCTGGCGGATGACGAAATACGAATCGGCGGATCGCTCGTCCTCTCGCAGGTGACGTAGAGGCGCTCGCGCCCATCTCAGGAAACCGTCGCTATCCCATGGGGTTGTGTAGTCGAGACAATCGTATTGCATCGCAATAGAGGCCCTGATTTCGGCTCGATCGGCGTCGTAGATTCTGGCGTCCGAGTCGCCGGTCAGTAATCGATCGGGGTCCTTCGTTAGAATTATTGCATTTGCGATGAAACTTTCTCAAAACTGCTGCCGTTATCACAGCGTAGGGTGGGTTCGTATAGCAGACGGCAATGGAGGGCTTCATGATCGGAATTCGAGTTGCAGCCACGTCAGCAGCCTTGCTGATGGGAACCATGCTGATGCCGGCCTATGCCGGTGGCGGCCTTGGCGGCGTTGTTAGCGGCGTCACGGGCGCCGTTGGTGGCACCGTCAGCGGTGTCACCGGGGCGGTCGGCAATACCGTCGGCGGCGGCCTCGGCAACACCGTGACCAATACAGGCAGCGCGCTGGGCAATACGGTGTCGAATACCGGGACGGCAGTCGGCAGCATCACGAATGGCGTCACCGGCGCGGTCGGCAGCGTCGTGAGTAGCGCCACGGGCACGGATTCGAGCGGCACCACCACCTCGACCCTGCGCACCGAGCCGCGGTCAACTCTGGTGTCGGGTATCGACGCGCGCATCGACCTGTTGTCGAAGCGCGAGCTGATCCGCATCTGCCTCGGCCTCGGTGGTCAGGCTTCCTGCGGCGGCAGCCGCGATCAGGTGACTAAGCTGATCGATGCGCGGCTCAAGCTGCTGTCCAAGGACCAACTGGCCAATATCTGCGTCAATGTTGGCGCAAGCTGCGGCGGTCCGAACGCGAAGGGCGGCACCCGGGTTACGGCCAATGTTCTTGGCAAGAACGGTCTCGCCGATGCGCGGGTCAAATCCGACCTGATCGGCGGCATCAATGCCAAGGCAGCCGTGCTTTCGAAGAAGGACCTGGTCAAGGTCTGCCTGAACGCGGGCGGCGGTTCGGCCTGCGGCAATGGCGATCGCAACCAGATCCTCGGCCTGCTCGATACGCGGTTGGCCGTGCTGCAGCCGAGCCGGCTGCTCAATCTCTGCCTGAGCGTGGGCGGCTCCTGTGGCAGCGGTACGCGCAATCCGGGAGGTCCGGGAGGCCCTGGCGGTCCGGGAGGTCCGGGAGGCCCTGGCGGTCCGGGAGGTCCCGGAGGCCCCGGCGGACCGGGCACCGGCAATCCGGGCGGACCGACTTCCGTCTCGGACAGCGGCCTGAGCGGTGCGGACCAGCAGGCGCTGCGCAACAAGTGCCCGACCATCCTGCGCAATCCGTTCTCGTTCGATGCGGATCTGGTCAAGCTCTGCAAGATGGCCCGCCGGATCTAGTCCGGGCGGCACGAGAAAGAGAGAAGGCCGCCGCATCCCCGATGCGGCGGCCTTCTTCATGTGTGTGATCCGTCGGGGCTCAGGTCTGCGCCTTGCCCGATGCCATGCGGGCGATCATCAGCGCGCCGAGGATGATGGCGCCATAGATCGCTTGGATCCAGAACGACGGCACCTGCGCCAGCGTCAGCAGGTTCTGCACGACGCCGAGGAGCAGCACGCCGGTGAGCGCGCCGAACATCGTGCCGCGACCGCCGTCGAGCGAGATGCCGCCGATCACCGCCGCCGCGAAGACGGTGAAGATCATGCCGTTGCCCTGTTTGGCGCTGATGGCGCCGACATAGCCGGTGATCACCAGGCC
>JAFKJZ010000150.1 GCA_017305815.1 Hyphomicrobiales bacterium | reverse complement strand
TCCCGCGCGCGGGAGAGGGTTGGGGTGAGGGGCTTTCCTAAATCCGGAATAGCTGCAGTTCCCGACCGGAAGGCCAGCCCGCGCAGAACCGGCGCGGGAACCTGGCGGTTGCGGCAACCGATCCCCACCTTGTGTTCCGTCGACGCAGCGAATCCCTTGCGCTTCGGCCGATCGCCCCCTATAAGGCGCGCATTCCACACGTGGGGCTCGGGCTCCGGCGGCGAACAGCCATTCGACCGACGGAACCCACCGGTGTCGCGAACGCGGCTTTCCCCACGGAGGTTGAACCGGTAAAAGGAGATAGGGCTATGGCTCTTCCGGATTTCTCGATGCGTCAGCTGCTTGAGGCTGGCGTCCACTTCGGCCACCAGAAGCACCGCTGGAACCCGAAGATGGCCCCGTACCTGTACGGCGTCCGCAACAACATCCACATCATCGACCTGGCCCAGACCGTGCCGATGCTGCACCGCGCCCTTCAGGCGGTCAGCGACACCGTCGCCGGCGGTGGCCGCGTCCTGTTCGTCGGCACCAAGCGCCAGGCTTCCGAGCCGGTCGCCTCGGCTGCCAAGCGCTGCGCGCAGTACTACGTCAACTCGCGCTGGCTCGGCGGCATGCTGACCAACTGGAAGACGATCTCGAACTCGATCCAGCGCCTGCGCCACCTCGACGAGCTGCTCGGCTCCGACGTGCAGGGCCTGACCAAGAAGGAGCGTCTGACGCTGTCGCGCGAGCGTGACAAGCTCGAGAACGCCCTCGGCGGTATCAAGGACATGGGCGGCATCCCGGACCTCCTGTTCGTCATCGACACGAACAAGGAAGCCCTGGCGATCCAGGAAGCCCGTCGCCTGAACATCCCGGTCGCGGCGATCATCGATTCGAACTCGGATCCCGATGGCATCACCTACCCGATCCCCGGCAACGACGACGCCGGTCGCGCCCTGACGCTCTACGGCGACCTCGTCGCCCGCGCCGCGCTCGACGGCATCATGCGCGCCTCCGGCGGCGCCGGCATCGACCTCGGCGCCCAGGACGAAGTCTACGAAGAGGCGCTCGGCGAGGAAGCCTCGGCCGAGACCGCCGCCTAAGTCACGCCGTCGTCACGCAGATCTGCGTGATGTTGGAAACGAAGACACAGTCAGCCGGGCGTTCTGCCCGGCTGTTCGTTAGAAAAACGAGAAAACGAGGCAGACGATGACCATTTCCGCTTCGATGGTGAAGGACCTGCGCGAGAAGACCGGCGCGGGCATGATGGATTGCAAGGCGGCGCTGATCGAGAACAACGGCGACGTCGAGGCTGCGATCGACTGGCTGCGGACCAAGGGTCTCGCCAAGGCTGCCAAGAAGGCCGGTCGCGTCGCGGCTGAAGGTCTGGTCGGCGTGGCTGCTTCGGGCGCCAAGGCGGTTGTCGTCGAGGTCAACTCCGAGACCGACTTCGTCGCCCGCAACGCCGAGTTCCAGCAGGTCGTGCAGAACGTCGCCCAGGCGGCGCTCGCCACCGATGGCGCGGTCGCCTCGGTCGCGGCTGCGAACTTCCCGGGCTCCGACAAGACCGTCGAGGCCGCGATCACCACCGCTGTCGCCACGATTGGCGAGCACATGGGCCTGCGCCGTTCGGCCGCCGTCGAGGTGACCGATGGCGTTGTCGCCAGCTATGTCCACTCGGCCGTCGCTCCGAACCTCGGCAAGATCGGCGTCCTCGTCGGCCTGCAGTCGACCGGCGACAAGGACAAGCTGCTGGCGCTCGGCCGCCAGGTCGCGATGCACATCGCCGCCACCAACCCGCTCGCCGTTCGCAGCGAAGAGCTGGACGCCGACGTCGTGGCGCGTGAGCGCGCCGTCTACGCCGAGCAGGCTCGCGAGTCCGGCAAGCCGGAAGCCATCATCGAGAAGATGGTCGAGGGCCGCGTCCGCAAGTTCTATGAGGAAGTCGTTCTTCTCTCGCAGGCTTTCGTGATCAACCCCGACCTGACCGTCGAGAAGGCCCTCAAGGCCGCCGAGGCGGATGTCGGCGCGCCGATCGAGCTGACCACCTTCGTCTCCTTCCGCCTCGGCGAAGGCGTCGAGAAGGAAGAGTCGGATTTCGCGGCCGAAGTCGCCGCAGCAGCCGGCACGAAATAATTCGGGGAACATCCGTTCCTTTCCGAGAAAAGACAGGGCGCCGGATGACATCCCGGCGCCCTTCGTGTATCCGAAGGCGCCTTTCATAAAGCGAAGAGGAAACAAGCATGGCGGAGTCGGTCCGTTTTCGACGTGTCCTCCTCAAGGTCTCTGGCGAAGCGCTTCTCGGTGATCAGCCCTTTGGTATCGATGAAAAGGTCATCGACCGGATCGCGGGAGAAGTCGGCCAGGCGGTCGAACTGGGCGTCGAGGTCGGCCTCGTCGTTGGCGGCGGCAACATCTTTCGCGGCATGACCATCGCCAAGGCGGGCGGCAATCGCGTCGCCGGCGACCACATGGGCATGCTGGCGACGGTGATGAACGCGATCGGCATGCACGAGGCGCTGGAGCGCCGCGGCATTTCTTCCCGCGTGTTCTCGGCCGTGCCGATGCCGACCATCTGCGAGACGTTCAGCCAGCAGCGCGCAGAGCGGGCGCTGAAGCGCTCCAAGGTCGTGCTGTTCGCCGGCGGCACCGGCAACCCGTTCTTCACGACGGATTCGGGCGCGGCGCTGCGCGCGGCCGAAATGGGCTGCGAAGCGCTGTTCAAGGGCACGAACGTGGACGGCATCTATTCCGCCGATCCGCGCAAGGACCCGAACGCCGTCCGTTTCGACACAATCAGCCATGCGGAGGTGCTGGCGCGCGGCCTGCAGGTCATGGACACGGCGGCCGTGGCGCTGGCCCGTGACAACGGCATTCCGCTTGTCGTATTTTCGATCCAGGAACCCAACGCGTTTGTCGATATTCTGCGCGGCCAGGGCCGCGCCACGATTGTCGCTGACGAGTGATGCGCGCAGCGGTAAGCTCCGCGCGCGCCAGCCTTAAGAGGATGCCATGAACTTGGACGACCTGAAACGCCGCATGGACGGCGCTATCTCGGTCCTCAGGACCGAGCTTGCCGGCCTTCGCACCGGTCGCGCTTCGTCGGGAATGCTCGATCCGATCATGGTCAATGCCTATGGCTCGCATATGCCGATCACCCAGCTTGCCACGATCAGCGTGCCGGAGCCGCGCCTGATCATGGTGCAGGTCTGGGATCGCGCCACCGCGGGCGCCGTCGAGAAGGCGATCCGCGAGTCGAGCCTCGGCCTGAACCCGGTCGTCGAAGGACAGGTGTTCCGCATTCCGATTCCCGAGCTCAACGCCGAGCGCCGCCAGGAATTCGTCAAAGTCGCGCATAAATATGCCGAAGCCGCCCGCATCTCGGTCCGCCACGTCCGTCGCGACGGCATTGACGGCCTGAAGAAGAGCGAGAAGGACGGCATGAGCGAGGACGAGAGCCGCAAGCTCTCCGAAAAGGTCCAGAAGCTCACCGACGACACCATCGCCGAGATCGACGCGATCCTCGCGGCGAAGGAAGCGGAGATCACCCAGATCTGAGCGAGGGCGGGGCAGCCATGAACTCGAATGCCGACGATTCGGGCGCCGAGCTGCTGGTGGACGCTCCTGGCGTGGCATCGGTCGGGCTGAGCGTGCCCCGGCACGTTGCCATCATCATGGATGGCAACGGTCGCTGGGCGCAGGGCCGTGGCCTGACCCGCACCGAAGGCCATCGCCGCGGCATGGAGGCGGTTCGCGCCGCGGTCGAGACGTCGCGCGAGCTCGGCGTCTCGCACCTGACTCTGTTCAGCTTCTCGTCGGAAAACTGGTCGCGCCCGCCGCTCGAGATCCAGTTCCTGTTCGGCCTGCTGCGGCTGTTCATCCAGCGCGACCTCGCCGACCTGCACCGCAACGGCGTGCGGGTGACCGTCATCGGCGACCGGGTGAAGCTGTCGGCCGATATCCGCTCGCTGCTCGATCAGGCCGAGAAGCTGACCAAGGACAATACCGGCCTTCGCCTGGTCATCGCGTTCAACTATGGTGCGCGCGACGAGATCACTCGCGCCGTGCGCCGCATCGGCGCCGACGTTGCCGCGGGGAAGCTCGCGCCGGAGGCGATCGACGAGAACACGATCCGCGCCCATCTCGACACGGCCGACATGCCGGATCCGGATCTCGTCATCCGCACCAGCGGCGAAATGCGGCTTTCGAATTTCCTGCTCTGGCAGGCGGCCTATGCCGAGCTCGTCTTCCTGCCGGCCTACTGGCCCGATTTCGACCGCGCGGCCTATCTGCAGGCGGTCGAGGAATATTCGCGCCGCACGCGGCGCTTTGGCGGAATTGCCGCCCGGAGGAGCGGTTGAAATCCCTGGATCCCGTGGGCCCGCCCGCGAATGACGACGGCAGGCCCCGCCGAAGCGACCTGATGCTTCGGTTCTGGTCCGCCGTGGTGCTCGTGCCGCTGGCGCTCGCCGTCACCTGGTGGGGCGGTCTGCCCGCCTATCTGCTAGTGGCGCTCGTCTCCGCGATCGTCTTCGCCGAATGGGCGAACATCATCGGCCGGTCGCCGCGCCTCCTGCCTTCCACGCCCGATGTCTCGATCGGCGTCGCCTTCGTCGCGCTGTCGGCGATCGTCGCCGGCATGCAGGGCCTGGTCACGGGCCTCGCCGTGCTGGTTGCCGGCATGGTCGGCGTTGCGTTGATCTCGCGCTCGGCCTGGCTCGCCGCCGGCGTCGCCTATTCCGGCCTGCTCGGCGTCTGCCTCGCGGCGCTGCGTGGCGAGGATGCGGCAGGCCTCGCTTCCGTGGTCGTGCTGCTGGTGCTCGTCTGGGCGACCGACAGCTTCGCCTATTTCGCCGGCCGCACGCTGGGCGGGCCGAAGCTCTGGCCACGCGTTTCGCCGAAGAAGACATGGTCGGGCTCGATCGGCGGCCTTGTCGGCGGCGTCGTGCTGGCCGCGCTGGCCGCCTGGCTGTTCGGCGTCCGGATCGGCCCGCTGCTGCTTCTGTGCCTGGCGGTGCTCTCGATCGTCTCGCAGGCCGGCGATCTGTTCGAATCGGCCATCAAGCGCCACTTCGACAAGAAGGATTCCGGCTGCATCATTCCCGGCCATGGCGGCATGATGGACCGGGTCGACGGCCTGATCTTCGCCGCCATCGGCGCCGCCCTGATCGGCGCCTTGAATGGCGACCACCATATCGGCCAGGGATTGCTCTCATGGTGAGAAGCCCGGCGCAGCCGGAGGGACGGACGCGGACCGACAAGGCGCGCCGCACCCTGTCGATCTTCGGCGCCACCGGTTCGATTGGCGTCAGCACGGCCGATGTCGTGCTGCAGCACCGCGATTCCTTCGACGTCGAGGTCGTGACGGCGCAGAGACGCGCCGAGGAACTGGCCGAGACCGCCATCCGCCTTGGTGCGAAGCATGCCGTGATCGGCGATCCCGACCGGCTCGAAGTGCTGCGCGCGCGCCTCGCCGGGACGGGCATCGGCGTCGCCGCCGGCCCGGCCGCGATCGTCGAGGCGGCGTCGCGCCCGGTCGATCTTGCCGTTGCCGCCATCGTCGGCGCCGCAGGGCTGGAGCCGACATTGGCGGCGATCGATGCCGGCGCCGATATCGCGCTCGCCAACAAGGAATGCATGGTCTGCGCCGGCGGCCTGTTCAATCGCCGCGCCGCGGCGGCTTCGGTTCGCGTGCTGCCGGTCGATTCGGAGCATGACGCGATCTTCCAGTCGCTGGAGGCGAACAATCTCCACGCTGTCGAGCGCATCACCATCACCGCTTCCGGCGGCCCGTTCCGCACCGCGACGCTCGACGAAATGCGCCGCGCCACGCCGGCAGAGGCGCTGAAGCACCCGCGCTGGGCGATGGGGCCGAAGATCTCGATCGATTCGGCGACGATGATGAACAAGGGCCTCGAACTGATCGAGGCGCACCATCTGTTCGATATCGAATCGGCCCGGCTCGACGTGCTGGTGCATCCGCAGTCGATCGTGCACGGCTTCGTCACCTATTCCGACGGATCGGTCGTCGCCCAGCTCGGCGTCGCCGACATGCGGATCCCGATCTCGCATTGCTTGAACTGGCCGCGCCGGGTCGAAACGGCAACACCGCGGCTCGATCTCGCCACGGTGGGCACGCTTTCCTTCGAAAAGCCGGATTTGCAGCGTTTTCCGGCATTGCGGGTGGCGCGGACGGCGCTGGAAAACGGCGACTGGGCCACCAATATTCTGAATGCCGCCAATGAGGTCGCCGTTCAGGCGTTTCTCGATGGGGCGATCGGGTATCTCGAGATCGCGGCGACGGTCGAGGCTGTGCTTGACGTCGCGACCGGGACCGTCGGCGGAACGGAGCTCGACACGCTCGAAGCCGTTCTGGCGCTCGATCGCGAAGGGCGGCGTCTCGCCGCCGAACGAATTGACTCCCGAGGACGGCGCGCCGGCTGACGCGCTGACCGCGGAAGCGGAAAGGTGAAGTGAGGAATGGACGTTCTGGCTCCCTTGGGACATTTCGGATCGAGCACGCTCGGCTACCTGATTCCGTTCCTCTTCGTTTTGACCATCGTCGTGTTCTTTCACGAGCTCGGTCATTTTCTCGTCGCCCGCTGGTGCGGCGTGCGCGTCAAGGCCTTCTCCATCGGCTTTGGCCCGGAGCTGATCGGCTTCAATGACCGTCGCGGCACGCGCTGGAAGATCTCCGCCATTCCGCTCGGCGGCTATGTGAAGTTCCTGGGCGACGAGGACGCGGCCAGCACGCCGAGCCGCGCAACCATCGACCGCATGTCGGAGGAGGACCGCAAGGACACCTTCTTCGCCAAGAATGTCTGGCAGCGCGCCGCGATCGTCGCCGCCGGTCCGATCGCCAACTTCATCCTCGCCATCGTTATCTTCGCTGGCATCTTCACGGTCTATGGCCGCGAGGTGACGAGCGCCCGCGTCGACCAGATCGTCTCTGGCGGCGCCGCCGAAGCGGCAGGCTTCAAGGTCGGCGACCTCGTCCTCTCGATCGATGGCAGCCCGATTTCGTCCTTCAACGACCTGCAGCGCATCGTCAGCGCCAGCGCCGACGAGACGCTTTCGATTCGCGTCGAGCGCGACGGCGGCGAGGTGACCCTCCAGGCGACGCCACAGCGGCGCGAGGTCACCGACCGCTTTGGCAATGTCCACAAGATTGGCCAGCTCGGACTCTCGCGCAGCGCGAGCGGCGGCGACGTCAAGCTCGAGCGTTTCTCCCCGCCCGAGGCCATCTGGCAGGGCGCGAAGGAAACGTGGTTCATCGTCGAGCGCACCTTTGACTATATCGGCGGCATCTTTACCGGCCGCGAGTCGACCGAGGAACTGGGCGGCCCGATCCGCGTGGCGCAGGTTTCGGGGCAGGTGGCGACGCTCGGCGTGGTCGCGCTGATCAATCTGGCCGCGATCCTCTCGGTTTCGATTGGCCTGCTCAATCTCTTCCCCGTGCCGATGCTCGATGGCGGGCACCTGCTGTTCTATTTCTTCGAGATCGTCCGTGGCCGGCCGCTCAGCGAGCGCGCGCAGGACATTGGCTTCCGCATCGGCCTCGCCGCCGTGCTTATGCTGATGATCTTCACAACCTGGAACGATATCATCCACTTGAGCTCTCTTTGAGCCAGCGTGGCGCGTTGGCAACGGACGGTTAAATTCCGTTGTGGCACTATGGGGCTCGGCTTGCGAACGGTTCGGGCGCATGCCACAAAGCTGCAGTTGATCAGTCCGGTACGAATCCCGTCTCGGGGCTCGAGCCTAGGAAGTCAGAATAGAGCAGGGCGTTTGAACCCAATGAATTCCTTCAAGACTTTCACGCGGGGAGCGGCCCGTGCCGCGGTCATGACTGTGGCCGTGCCGGCGCTCGCCGCGCAGATGTCCGTCATTGGGGCAACGCAAGCCCACGCTGACGTCGTGCGAAACATCGTCGTGCAGGGCAACTCGCGCGTCGATCCGGAGACGGTCCGGAACTATCTGACGATCGAGCCCGGCCGGAACTTCGGCGCTGCCGAGATCAACGAATCGGTCAAGGCGCTCTACGCGACTGGCCTGTTCTCGGACGTGAAGATCAACCGCCAGGGCAACACGCTGGTGGTTCACGTCAAGGAAAACAACATCGTCGGCACCGTCCGCTTCCAGGGCAACAAGAAGCTCAAGAAGGACATGCTGCAGCCGATCATCGAGACCAAGTCTCGCGGCGTGCTGACGCAGGAGAAGCTCGACGGCGACGTGGAGCGGATCAAGGAAGCCTATCGCCGCAATGGCCGTTCGGAAGCCGGTGTCACCGTGCAGACGACGCCGCGCGACAATGGCCGCATCGATGTCACCTTCGTCATCAACGAAGGCACGCGCACCGGTATCTCCAGCATCAACTTCGTCGGCAACAAGGCGTTCTCGAACAGCCGCCTGCGCGACGTGATGACGACCAAGCGGACGAATATCACCAGCTGGCTGTCGAAGCGCGACACGTTTGACGAAGCGCGCTTCCAGTCCGACCAGGAACTGATTCGCCGCCTCTACCTGCGCAACGGCTTCGCCGACTTCCGCATCGTTTCGGCGGAAGCGAATTTCGACGAGGCGACCAACCGCTACAATCTGGTGATCACCCTCGACGAAGGCCCGCGCTACCGCTTCGGCACGGTCAACGTCGACTCGTCGATCCCGGAAGTCGACGCCGCCAACCTCAAGGGTCTCGTCCGCACCCGCGAAGGCAAGGTGTTCAACGCGACCCTGGTCGAGCGCACCACGGAAGACCTGAACACGGCGATCGCCCGCAAGGGTTACTCCTTCGCGCAGATCCGTCCGCGCGGCGACCGCAACTACGAGAACCACACGATCGATCTCACCTATCTGATCGATGAGGGTCCGCGTCTTTATGTCGAGCGCATCAATGTGCGCGGCAACACCCGTACGCGTGACTACGTCATTCGTCGCGAGTTCGATCTGTCCGAAGGCGATGCGTACAACCGCGTCATCGTCGACAAGGCGGAGCGCCGCCTGAAGAACCTCGGCTACTTCAAGACCGTTTCGGTCACGACGCAGCCGGGCAGCGCGCCCGACAAGGTCGTCATCGACGTGCAGGTCGAAGATCAGTCGACTGGTTCGTTCCAGGTCGGCGGCGGCTACACCACCGACCAGGGCGGCGGCTTCATCGCCTCGGTGTCGATGACCGAAAAGAACTTCCTCGGTCGCGGCCAGTACCTGAAGGTCTCGGTCGGCGGCGGCGTGGATGACCGTACGGTCAATCTGTCGTTCACCGAGCCGTACTTCCTCGGTCGCCGCATGTCGCTCGGCTTCGACGTGTTCTACAACCAGGCCAAGGATACGGACTTCCGTCCGTACAACATGGACAGCTGGGGTGGTACGCTGCGTCTCGGCCTGCCGATCACCGACGACTTCAACGGCCAGGTCAACTACAAGCTCGTCCAGCGCGACGTCACGTCGTATGGCAGCAACTACGAGAGCGACATCCTCCTGCCGCCGGCTGGCTCGGGCGTTCTGCCGGCTCTCTACCCGCTCGGATCGACCATCAATTCGTCGCTGGGCTACCAGCTGACCTATTCGACGATCGACAACTTCCAGGACCCGCACGACGGCGTGTTCGTGAAGTTCGCGCAGGACTTCGCGGGTGTCGGCGGCGACGGCCAGTTCGTCCGCAGCGCCCTGGACGCGCGCATCTACAAGGAGCTGTGGCCGGATAGCGGCGTCATCGGCTTCCTGAAGGGCGGCGCCGGCAACATCACCGGCTTCGGCGGCAAGGACGTCGCGGTCCTCGATAACTTCTTCCGTGGCGGCGAGACGATCCGTGGCTTCCAGTCGTTCGGCTATGGCGGTCGTGTCCAGGGTAACGTCGATGACTACGCGATCGGCGGCAAGAACTACTGGAACGTGACGGCCGAAGCTCAGTTCCCGCTGCCGGCCTTCCCGGAAGAGTTCGGTCTGCGCGGCGCGGTCTTCGCCGACGCCGGCTCGCTGTGGGGCTATGACGGTCTCGAGGGTCTCGATGTTCAGGACAGCTCGCTGATCCGTTCGTCGGTCGGCGCCTCGATCATCTGGAACTCGCCGTTCGGTCTTCTGCGTGCCGATTTCGCCGAAGCTCTCACCAAGGCGGATTGGGACAAGACCCAGGTGTTCCGCTTCAGCGCTGGCACCCAGTTCTGATAGCCTCTATAGAGATCTGCAAGGCCGCCGGGTGAGCCGGCGGCCTTTCTATTTGTGGACACGCGCGGCATGACAGATCCCGTCTTTTTCGCTCCGTCAGGCCCGATCACACTCGATGACATCGTCGCCATGACGGGCGCGCGGATCGCCAACGGCGTCGAGGGCAGTCGGCTGATCCGGGGTGTCGCGCCGCTGGACCAGGCGCGCGCGTCCGACCTGACCTTCATCGACAATCCGCGCTATGTGCCGCAGCTGGCCGATACGCAGGCGGCCGCGTGCTTCTGTTCGCCGAAGCACAGCGTCGCCGTCCCGGCCGGCGTCGCGGCGCTTGAAGTCGCCAAGCCCTATGAAGCTTATGTCGCGGTGCAGGTGCGGCTCTATCCGACCGCGCTGCGGCCCGCGCTTGTCTTCGGTTCGGGCGTCTCGCCGGCTGCCCATGTGCACCCGACGGCTCGTCTCGAGGCCGGCGTGACGGTCGAGCCCGGCGCCGTCGTCGGCGAGGGCGCCGAGATTGGCTCCAACACGGTGATCGGACCCGGCGCGGTGATCGGCGCGGGCGTCCGCATTGGCCGCGACAGTTCGATCGCAGCTTCAACAACCATCACCAACGCATTGATTGGAAACAGGGTTGTAGTCCATCCCGGCGTCCGTATCGGCCAGGATGGCTTCGGCTATCTGATGAGCGGCCGTGGTCACTCCAAGGTGCCGCAGATCGGCCGGGTGGTGATCCAGGACGACGTTGAGATCGGCGCCAACACGACGATCGACCGCGGCGCGAATCGCGACACGGTGATCGGCGAGGGCACCAAGATCGACAATCTGGTCCAGATCGGACACAACGTGTCGATCGGACGCCATTGCGTGATCGTTTCCCAGGTCGGCATTTCCGGCAGCGCCACACTCGGCGATTTCGTCGTGCTCGGCGGTCAGGTCGGCGTGAACGGCCATGTGACGGTCGGGGCCGGCGCGCAGGTTGCTGCGACGGCGAGCGTCAAGGACGACCTGGCGGCCGGCGGCCGCTATGGCGGCGCGCCCGCGCGGCCGATCAAGGAATGGTATCGCGAGGAGGTCGCCATCCGGCGCCTCGCTCAGCGGGAAGTCAAAGCCGGACATAATAAGGATAGCCAGGGGGATTGAGCCCATGACCGTAACCGAGGAAGCCAAGGTGCTCGGCGCTGCCGACATCCAGAAGATTCTGGAGTTGCTGCCGCATCGCTATCCGTTCCTGATGGTGGATCGCATCGTCGACATCGACCGCGACGAAAGCGCCAGGGGACTGAAGAATGTCTCCTTCAATGAGCCGCATTTTCAGGGTCATTTCCCCGGGCATCCGGTGATGCCGGGTGTTCTGATCCTCGAGGGCATGGCGCAGACGGCTGGTGCAATCTGCATCGCCAATGCCGCCAAGGAAGGTCCGCCGCGTGTCGTCTATCTGATGACGATCGATGGCGCGAAGTTCCGCAAGCCGGTGGTCCCCGGTGACGTGCTCGAATACCACGTCCGCAAGACTCGTTCGCGCGGCGCGGTCTGGAAGTTCCAGTGCGAGGGTATCGTCGCAGGGACCAAGGTCGCAGAGGCTGAGATCAGCGCCATGCTGATTGATCAGTGAACGGAGCTTCATGAGCAACATTCATCCCACAGCCGTCATCGAGGATGGGGCGCGTCTCGGCGCCGATGTCCGCGTCGGCGCATTCTCCATGATCGGTCGCGATGTCGTGCTCGGTGATGGCGCGGTGGTTCACAACCATGTCTCGATTACCGCCCGCACGACGGTAGGCGAGGGCACGACGATCCATCCGTTCGCCTCGATCGGCGGCAATCCGCAGTCCGTCCACTACAAGGGCGAACCGGGCCTCGTGACGATCGGCAAGAACTGCGTCATCCGCGAGAATGTCACGATCAGCATCGGCTCGGTCGGCGAGCGCCGCGAAACCAAGATCGGTGATCGCTGCTTCCTGATGACCGGCGTGCACATCGCGCATGACTGCTCGCTCGGCAACGACGTCATCATGGCGAATTGCGCCACGCTCGGCGGCCATGTCGAGATCGGCAACAACGTCTTTCTCGGCGGTCTTTGCGCGCTGCTCCTGTTCGTGCGCGTCGGCGATCAGGCGATCATCGGCGGCCTCTGCCCGATCTGGCACGACGTGATCCCGTTTGGCGCCGTCCGTGAGGGTGCGGAAGGCCTTGGCGGCCTCAACATCATCGGTCTGAAGCGCCGCGGTTTCGACCGCCCGGCGATCCAGCGCCTGCGCGCCGCTTATCGCGACCTGTTCTACGGCCCCGGCCAGCTGGCCGAGCGCATCGAGACCGTGGCCGGCCGCTATGCCGACGACGCCAACGTCATGCACGTGATCGAGTTCATCCGCAATCGCGGCAAGCGCCGGCTGACGGTGCCGCGCGGCGCCGCGACCGAACATCACGACGCAGACGCGTGAGAGGCAGGCCGTGACCGATGCGGCCCGATCCGTGCCGAGCGCGTCCGATCCGGGCACGCTCGGCATCATCTGCGGCGGCGGCGCCTTTCCCTTTGTCGTCGCCGAGGCCGCGCTCAAATCCGGGCGCAAGGTCTTCCTGCTGCCGATCCATGGCTTCGCCGACGCCGAGGTCGAGCGCTACCCGCATGAATGGATTCACATCGGCGCCTTCGGCAAGCTGTCGTCGGCGCTGCGCAGCCATGGCTGCCGCCAGGTCGTCTTCGTCGGCACGGTGCTGCGTCCGAGCATCCGCAAGCTTCGCGTCGACTGGGGCTCGCTGAAACTGCTGCCGCGCGTGCTCGGCATGTTTCGTGGCGGCGATGACCATCTCCTTTCCGCCGTCGGGCGCATTTTCGAGGAAAACGGCTTCGAGCTGGTTGGAGCGCATGAGATCGCGCCCGAGATCCTGGTTCCGGCCGGCGTGCTCGGCGCGTTCGAGCCGAGCGCCGAAGACCTCGCCGCCGCGCATTTCGGCCGTGACGTCGTTCGCGCGCTCGGTTCCTATGATATCGGGCAGGGGGTCGTGGTTGGCGCTCGCCGCGTGCTCGCCGTCGAGGCGGCTGAGGGTACCGACCTGATGCTGGCGCGGTGCCGCGAACTGCGCGCCAACGGCCGGATCAAGCTGCACGGCAAGTCGGGCGTCCTCGTCAAGGCGCCGAAGCCCGAACAGAATCGCCGGCTCGACCTGCCGTCGATCGGTCCGCGGACAATCGAGCTTGCCGCCGATGCCGGTCTTGCCGGCGTGGCGGTCGAGGCGGGCGGCGTCATCGCCGCGGAGATCGAGGCCATCGTGCGCATAGCCGACGCAAGGGGCCTGTTCATCATCGGGCTCGATCCATGACGCTGCCGGCGGTCAAACCGCTCGACGTTTTCATCATCGCGGGTGAGGAATCGGGCGACATCCTCGCAGCGGGCCTGATGCGGTCGCTGGCGGAGAAATGGGCGGGCGGCGTCTCCTACCGCGGCGTCGGCGGCCATCGCATGGCGGCCGCGGGCCTGCGCGGGCTCTATCCGATGGACGACCTGACGGCGATGGGCTTCAGCGCCGTGATCGGCAAGCTGCCGACGATCCTGAGGCGGATGCGCCAGACGGTCGAGGCGATCGTCGCCAATCCGCCCGAAATCCTCGTGCTTGTCGACGCGCAGGATTTCAATCGCCGTGTCGCGGGGCAGGTACGCCGGCGGCTGCCGCATCTGCCCATCGTCAAATATGTCGCTCCGACCGTGTGGGCCTGGCGACCCGGCCGGGCACGCAAGATGTACGGCACGATCGATCATGTGCTGGCGCTGCTGCCTTTCGAGCCGGAGGTGATGCGACGGCTCGGCGGACCGGAAACGAGCTATGTCGGCCATCCGCTCCTGAGCGAGATCCCGAGCCTGCAGCCGAGCGCCGCCGATCTGGCGCTGCGCAATGGCGAGCCGCCGATCGTGCTGGTGCTGCCTGGAAGCCGGCGCATGGAACTGAAGCGTCTTGGCGGGCCTTTCGGCGAGGCGCTCGGCCTGCTCAGGGCGCGCGGCCAGGATTTCAGGCTGGTGCTGCCGACCCTGCCGCGCCTGGTCGACATGGTCGCCGAGGCGACCCAGGACTGGCCGGTGCGGCCTCACATCGTAGCCGGCGAAGAAGCGAAGCTCGCGGCCTTCCGAACCGCGCGCGTGGCGCTTGCGGCCTCCGGTACGGTGACGCTGGAGCTGGCGCTGGCCGGCGTGCCGTTCGCCGCTGCCTATCGCGTTCCCGGCTGGGAGGCAAAGGTGGCGAAGCATCTCATCATCGGCCGCTTCGCAACTCTGCCGAACATCATCCTCGACGGTCCGGTCGTGCCGGAATTGATCCAGCATGATTGTACGCCGGCAAAGCTGGTCGAGGCGCTGGCGCCGCTGATACCCGATGGACCAGTGCGCCAGGCCCAGCTCGATGGCTTCGCCCGGCTGGACGCGCTGATGAGCACCGGCGGCGTGCCGCCCTCCGATCGCGCGGCGGAGTCGGTGCTCGGCGTGCTGGCCGCACGGGGCTAAGGGCAGGCGCATGTGGGCGCGCTTCATACCCGCACTCTCGCCAATGCTGCCGCGGACCCTTCATCCTCTCCGTCGTCATCCCGGACGTAGCGAAGCGAAGATACGGGATCCATACAGCCGTATCATCGGGGAGTTGGGTCGGGTTCGCCGATGTCTGCGAGTGATGACGCGCAAGTTCCGCGCCTTCGCGCACCTCGGCTGAATGGATCCCGGGTCAAGCCCGGGATGACGGCGAGGGCGGGGGGAGGCGGTGATTGTACGGGCCGTGCTCGCTTCCCGCGCGCGGCAGAGGGGTAGGGTGAGGGCCTTCTTCGAGGGCTGGCAACAAAAAAAGGGCGCCCGGAGGCGCCCTTTTGCATTCAAATCGAACCGCCTTAGTGGCGCTTCGAGACCGGAACGTAGTCGCGCTGCGCTGCGCCCGTGTGGAGCTGGCGCGGGCGGCCGA
>JAFKJZ010000356.1 GCA_017305815.1 Hyphomicrobiales bacterium | reverse complement strand
CATCATGGCGCCGATCGTGCGCGGCCGCAAAGGCGAGTACCGAAAGGAATTGCTGGAGCTGCAGAAGAAGATCGCCCGGGAGCTCGAGGCGATCGAAGCGCCGCTCATCGAAGCGAAGAAGGACCCGACCCACCCCGATTCGGACGTCAACATCTACGATCGCTCGCTCCGCGAGCGGACACGGATCGTCAGCCGGTTCCAGTTTCCCTATCCGAAGGTCAAGGGCTACACCGGTCCGGAGGAAATCAAGATGCGCTACGGAACCTGCGAGCAGCCGACGCAGGATCTGGACGCCCTGCGGTCAGGCTCGCAGTGCCGGGAACTCGCCGACATCAACCTCGCGCATGAGGCGGCGCACCGGGCCGAATGCACTGCGATGGGCGCAGCCGAATACTGGAAGCGGCTGCCGAGCAAGATGGCGACGGAGGAAGTCGCCCGCTACCAGGAGCAGGCCGCCGCCCTGCGGCGCCTCCTGAAAAAGGTGCTCGACGACGGCGAGATGACCGTCGAGGCGCGCATGGAGCCGCGACTCCAGAGCCCGCAGTTCGATGTGACCTATTCCTACGCCACCGGCCCGATCCAGCTTAAGGGCAAGAGCAGCGGCGCCGACGAATGGTCGCTGGAGGGCAAGGGCGTCCAGGTCGGCCGGATCGCCCGGATGCGCCTCGCGGGGATGACATGCAGCTCGACCGGCCAGCTCAACACCGGCGTCGACCTGACGATGCGGACCGACGGCCTCACCATGGCGCTGACCGGCAAGTCGACGAGCGCGCCGGGCGACGTGAAGGTGCAGTGCCGGGGCGGCCACGGCATGTCGATGCGCCCGCAAAACGAGGTCGGCAACGGCGCCTATTTCTCCGGCCTGGAGGTGCGGACGGAAACCAATTTTTCCCGCGAGGTCAGAGACATGGAGTTCGCCAAGCGGCTCGCTGGCGGCGGCCTCTCGGCCTCTGGCAAGGAGACGATCCGGGTAAAGCTGATCTGCCCGGGCGACTAGCGACAGCCCTGCCCGGACATCCGGTTCCGGACAGGACCTGAGCTCGAAGAGGAAGATGACCCCGCACTCCCAAAGGAGCGCAGCGTCACCACCATGGAGAAAGCGGTCAGCGCTTCGTCACGTCGAGGCAGGTCACGACGGCCGGCTTGTCCGCAGCCTGCTTGGCGCCGGCCTGGACATAGCAATAGGAGAGCGTATTGCCCTCGAGGTCCCCGAAGAAATAGCCATCCGTATCGGCCATCATCACGCTGTCGCCACCCTTGGAGACGGTTCCGATGAAAGGTTCGGTGGTGACCGCGCCGCCCGACGCGGCGTCGCCGGCGATGATGCTCTGGCCCCAGAAGCGGCGATCGCTCTGGCCGACGATGCGGAGCGTGATGTCGCGTTCCGCCAGCAGCGGTTTTTCCCAGGTGCCCTTGCTGTCGGGCCAGTGCGGTCCGCCCATGCCGGCAATGATCGTATTGGTCTTTCCAACCCAATCCCCCTTCATGTCAGGGGTCTCAGCGATCGCCGCAGAAATCGTCATCACATTGCAAAGAAAAAACCAGCCCAGGGACTTCATGGTTCCTCGCGCATTGTTCGGTTTTCGAGTCGAATTGCGCCGTATCCTGCCATTACGTCCGGAGAAATGACAACGGCATGTTGTATTGCCGCAAACGTCGCGACCCGCCATTGCCGGGCCGCGCCGCATCGAGACCTTCGCGGCAGGACTATTCCGCGAGGATTGCGCCGAGCTGGCAGGTTAGGACAAGAAACCGGCGGCCCGGGCGGATCCCGAACGACACGCGCTCGATAGCAAAACGGCGGCAAACTTGCCGCCGTCCGTATCTCCTCATTCCCACTCGATTATTTACAAGCGTCATAACCTATTGGATTTCACAGAGAAAAAAATATTCAGCCCGCGGTATACCGTCATGCACGCCGTCAAAAATTAGCGCTCTTGAAAACATTGGATTTTTGGGCCGGATGGCGAGATTCGTGGTTTCGCCATCTATCGCTAGGCTCGGACCACCTCTTCGCCCGTCCCCGCCTCACCCAGATATGTGTAGCACACCCGTGCGAGCGCGTGTTTCCCCGGTAAGCGACCGATCGAGCACCTAATACGTCACGCGTGCGGGCTTGCAAGTGCTCAGCGTCGAATATGTCGATGTCAGGTTTATCGATCCATATGTTGACTTTGTCAGACTACCGACTTATGTTTCCGACATGGGGAGGCTGCCATGAGCGACGGACCATTCAGAAATGCGGAGTTGCCGAGCCGCTGGAAACGCTACGGCCAGGAGTTGGTCAGTGACGCCACGAGCCCGGAAGAGCGTACGACGCTGGCGTGCCACAGCATGATTGGTGATGTGGACATGAAGACGTTCACTCCCCTTTTCAATGAACTCAAAGA
>JAFKJZ010000388.1 GCA_017305815.1 Hyphomicrobiales bacterium | reverse complement strand
TTCGGCCTCGGCCGGGATTGGCGTCCCGGCTCGTATGGCGGCGCGCAGCGCGGCCTCAGCCTCCGTCACGACGGGAATGGCTCCGATCAGCTCGCGCGTATAGGCGCTCTTCGGATCGGAGAAGATGGTCTCGACCGGACCGGTCTCGACGAGGCGTCCCTTCTGGAACACACTCACCCGGTCGGCGATGGCGCGCACGACGGCGAGGTCGTGCGTGATGAAGAGATAGGTCAGGCCGCGCTCCCGGCGGAGCCGCTGCAGCAGGTCGAGCACCCTCGCCTGCACCAGCACGTCGAGGGCCGAGGTCGGCTCGTCGAGCACCAGGAGCTCCGGCTCGCAGGCGAGCGCGCGGGCGATGGCGATGCGCTGGCGCTGGCCGCCGGATAGACCGCGCGGCGAACGCCTCGCGTGCTCGGCCTCGAGCCCCACCTCCCTGAGCAGCGAGGCGACGCGGTCATTGCGCTCGGAGCTCCTGCCGAGGTCATGCACGTCGAGCGGCAGGCGGATCGAGGCGCCGACGCTGCGGCGCGGATTGAGCGCCGAGAGCGGGTTCTGCTGGACCAGCTGGATCGCCCGCTTCTGCTCGCGCGTCCGGCTGCCGGCCAGCGCCGCGCCATTGAAGCGGATCGTGCCGGAAGTGGCGCCGATCAGGCCGAGCACCAGATTGGCGAGCGTGGTCTTGCCCGAGCCGCTCTCGCCGACGATGGCACCGGGGCGTTGGCGGTGGTCATGCAAAGGCCTCCGTCGGCTCGCCGCAGCCTTCATGCGTGATCAGCGGGCTCTCGAATTCGGGGCTGCGCTCCGGCAGGTCGGGCAGGCCGCCGCCCGAGATCTTCGGGATCGCGGCGAGCAGCGCCCGCGTATAGGGATGGCGCGGATCGTGGAACAGCTGCGCCGTCGTGCCGTGCTCGACGATGCGACCACGATAGATGACATAGACGCGATCGGCGAATTCGCGCACGACGCCGAGATTGTGCGAGATCAGCAAGACGGACGTGCCGGTCTTTTCTGTCAGCTGGTGCATGAGGTTCAGCGTCTGCGCCTGCACGGTGACGTCGAGGGCGGTTCCCGGCTCGTCGGCGATCAGCAGTTGCGGCCGGTTGGCGAGCGCCATCGCGATCATCACGCGCTGGTTCATGCCGCCGGAGAGCTGGAAGGCGTAGCTGTCGAGCGCGCGCTTAGGATCCGGGATCGAAACCTCGGCCAGCGCTGCCTCGGCGCGCCGGTCAGCCTCGACCTTCGAGATCGAGCGATCGCCCGAACGCAGCACATCGCGGAACTGGCCACGGATCTTGAAGGTCGGATTGAGCGCAGAGGTCGGATCCTGGAAGATCATGGCGACGCGGTTTCCCCGCTTCGCCGCAATCGCCGGCCCGCCCCTGGCCGCGTCGATGCCGTCGAACCAGATCGAGCCGGACACATGCGCCCGCTTCGAATCCTGCAGGAGCCCCATCGCGAGGCGCGCCGTCACCGACTTGCCGGATCCGCTCTCGCCGACAAGGGCCACCTTTTCGCCCGGCTGGATATGCATCGAGATGCCGTGCAGTACATGCGTCGCGTGCCGGTGGTCGCCAAAGGCAAGGCGCAGGTCGCGGATGGTCAGGACCGGCTTCTGGATCGTGCTGTCGGCCATCTCAGCTCTCCGCCTCGAACGCTTCGCGCAGGCCGTCGCCGACGAGATTGAAGCCGAGCACGACCAGAAGGATCGCGATCGCCGGGAACACCGTCAGCCACCAGGCATCCGGCATGTACTTTGCGCCGTCGGCGACCATCGAACCGAGGTCCGGCGTCGGCGGCTGGACGCCAAGGCCGAGGAAGGACAGCGACGACGCCATCAGGATGACGAAGCCGACGTCGAGGGTCATCTTGGTCAGGATCGACGGCCAGCAGTTCGGCAGGATCTCGCGGAACAGGATATGCGCCGTCGAGGCGCCGACCGTCTCGGCGGCCAGGACATAGCCCTCCTGCGCCTCGGCACGGGTGACGTTGTAGATCAGGCGTGCATACCACGGCCACCACATGGCGGTGATGGCGAGCATGCCGTTCAAAAGTGTCGGCTGCAGGAATCCCATGATAGCCATCGCCAGCACGAGCGGCGGCACGGCCAGGAAGACGTCGGTGATCCGCATCAGGATGTAGTCGGTCCAGCCGCCCCTGTAGCCGGCGACGAGGCCGACGATCACGCCGATCGGCGTGGCGATCGCCAGCACGACGATCGCCATGATCAGCGACAGCCGGTAGCCGAAGATGATGCGGGTGAAGAGGTCGCGGCCGATCATGTCGGTGCCGAACCAGTAGTCGCCGCTTGGCGCCGCGGTCATGGCGGCGAAATCACCGGTAGGGCCGACATGGTCGGGATAGGGCGTGACGAAGGGCGCGAAGACCGCCAGCAGGACAATCGCCACGACGATGAAGAGACCGATGACCGAAAGGGGATCGGCTGCATAAGCCGTCCAGGCCTTGGAACGGGTGCGCGAGGCGATGACGGGGGAATCAGGCTCCGACATGGTTCATGCCCTCCCCGATGCAAGGCGGATGCGCGGGTTGATGACGTTCACCAGGATGTCGACGATGATGTTCACGATCAGGAAGGCGGCCGCGATGATCAGCACCGTCCCGACGATCGCGTCGAGGTCCTTGCGCAGGATCACTTCGACGCCGTAGCGCGACAGACCGGGCCAGCCGAACACCTTTTCCACCAGGAAGGCGTTGCCCAGCATCGCCGCGAATTCGAGGCCGAGGATGGTCAGCGTCGGGATCAGCGCAGGCCGGAAGGCATAGCGCGTGGCGATCCGCCTGGCGGGAAATCCGTAGGCGCGCGCCATCTCGACATAGGGCCGCTCATAGACCTCGTTCATGTTGGAACGGGTGAGCCGCGCGGTCTGGCCGAGGCCGGACATCGCGAGCGCCAGCGCCGGCAGGATCAGGTGATGCAGCGCGTCGAGAAAGCCCGCGCCGTTGCCGGCCATGGCCATGTCGATGAGATAGAAGCCCGTCGGGCCCGGCGGGATTGGCGTGCCTTCGAGAAGCCGCCCCTCGATCGGGAACCAGCCCCAGAAATAGCCGAACACCAGCTGCAGGATCACGCCCCAGACGAAGGCTGGCG
>JAFKJZ010000387.1 GCA_017305815.1 Hyphomicrobiales bacterium | reverse complement strand
CTCTCTTTCAGCGGAACGGGACTGGAAGCGGGTCAATGCGCACCGCCTTCCAGATAGGCGGCGCGGATCTCCGGCTTCTGCAACAGCTCCTTGCCGGTTCCCGACATGGTGACGACGCCGTTCACGAGCACATAGCCGCGATGGGCGAGTTTCAGCGCGTGATAGGCGTTCTGTTCGACCAGGAAGACGGTGAGGCCCTCCGTCCGGTTCAGTTCGCCGATCACGTCGAAGATCTGCTTGACGATCAGCGGCGCGAGGCCGAGCGACGGCTCGTCGAGCATCAGAAGCTTCGGCCGCGCCATCAGCGCGCGGGCGATCTCCAGCATCTGCTGCTCGCCGCCCGAAAGCGTGCCGCCGCGCTGGCCGATGCGCTCCTTCAGGCGCGGGAACAGCGTGAACATCCGCTCCACGTCCTCGTCGAAATGGGCGAGCTTGTCGAGGGCTGCACCCATCTGCAGGTTTTCGAGGACGGTCATGCGCGGGAAGATGCGGCGTCCTTCCGGCGACTGGGCGATCCGGAGCCGCGCGATCTCGTGCGTCGGCAGTTCGGTGATGTCGCGGCCCTCGAAGAAGATCCTGCCTTCCCGGGCGCGCGGGTTGCCGCAGATCTTTCGCCCTGGTGGACGTCGACGTCGACGCCCTTCAGCGCGATGATCTTGCCGTAATAGGTCTTGGCGCCCTGCACGGACAGCAGCGGCGCCCCGTTCTGACCGGTCATGTCGCCGCCCCTTCGATGATTTCGTCCAGCTTCTCCTCGACTACCTCGATCTCCTCGTCGTCCACGCCGAGATAGGCGGCGATGACGCGCGGATCGTTGCGCACCTCGGTGGGCGTGCCGTCGGCGATCTTGGTGCCGTATTCGAGCACGATGACGTGGTCGGAGATTTCCATGACCACGGACATGTCGTGCTCGATCAGCAGGATCGAGGTTTTCTCGGTCTCGCGGATGCCGAGCAGCAGGGCGTTCAGTTCGGCCGATTCACGAGGGTTGAGGCCGGCGGCGGGTTCGTCGAGGCAGAGCAGTTCCGGCTCGGTGCACATGGCGCGGGCGATCTCGAGCCGGCGCTGGGCGCCATAGGGGAGGTCGCCGGCCGGGTCATCGGCGCGGAGCGTCAGGCCGGTCTTTTCCAGCCAGTACTTGGCTTTCTCGACCGCTTTCTTCTCGGCATTGCGGTAGCCCGGCAGGCCGAGCACGCCGAGAATGGTCATGCCGGAAGCGGTCATCAGCGTGTTGTGCTGCGCCACCAGCAGGTTCTCCAGAACGGTCATGCCGGAGAACAGGCGGATGTTCTGGAACGTGCGCGCGACCCTGGCCTTGGCCGAGATCTTGAAGTCGGGCATCCGCTCCAGCAGGAAGGTCGTGCCGGCGGCGTGCTCGAGCCGCAGCATTCCCTGCGTCGGCTTGTAGAAGCCGGTGATGCAGTTGAACACCGTGGTCTTGCCGGCGCCGTTCGGGCCGATCAGCGCGGTGATGTCGCCGCGCCCGACGCTGAAGGAGAGGTCGTTGACCGCGATCAGGCCGCCGAAGCGCATGAAGACATGCTCGACCTTCAGGACCGGGTTCTGTTCCCAGGGCAGCAAGGCCGGGCTGGACATGGAGAGGGCTTCCGACATCAGCCATGGCCTTCCTTCACGAGGGCGCCGGAGATCGACTTCTTCTCCGCCAGGAAGATCGTCGGTTCGCGCGACGATACGAAGCCGCGCGGCTTCCAGATCATGATGCCGACCATGGCGAGGCCGAAGATCAGCATGCGGAACTGGTCGGGGTTGAAGTTGTCGCCGAACACCGTCTTCAGGAAGTCGAGTTCGCGCAGCACCTCGGTGCCGCCGATCATGGCGACGGCGGCGAGCGCCACGCCCACCATCGAGCCCATGCCGCCGAGCACGACGATCGCCACGATGATCGCCGATTCCATGAAGGTGAAGGATTCCGGGCTGACGAAGCCCTGGCGCGCGGCGAAGAAGGAGCCCGCGAAGCCGGCGAACATGGCGCCGAGCGCGAAGGCGGTCAGCTTGGTGTTGGTGGTGTTGATGCCGAGCGAGCGGCAGGCGATTTCGTCCTCGCGCAGCGCTTCCCAGGCGCGCCCGACCGGCAGCTTGCGCAGGCGGATGGTGACGAAGGCGGTCAAGAGCGCCAGCAGCAGGATCAGGTAGTAGAGGAATATCTTGTAATAGGCCGACGAGATCGGCAGGTCGAACATCTTGGCGAAGCCGGTCGGCGAGGCGTCGAACTTGATGCCGAACAGCGTGACCTTCGGGATGGAACTGATGCCCGAGGAACCATTGGTGAGGTCGCGCCAGTTGATCAGCACCAGGCGGATGATCTCGCCGAAGGCGAGCGTCACGATGGCGAGATAGTCGCCCCTGAGGCGCAGCACCGGGAAGCCCAGCATGATGCCCCAGAGCGCGGCGAAGATGCCGGCCATCGGCAGCAGGATCCAGAACGAGAAGCCGAAATGGGTCGACAGCAGCGCGTAGGAATAGGCGCCGACCGCATAGAAGGCGACATAGCCGAGGTCGAGCAGGCCGGCGAGGCCGACGACGATGTTCAGGCCCCATCCGAGCATCACGTAGATCAGGATCTGAATGCCGAAATTGTCGACCCATTTCAGCGAGCCCTGGAAGCCGAGCAGGCTGACGATGATCGCCGGATAGAGGAACAGGAAGACGAGCGAAGCGGGCGCGAACCAGCGCGAAACCGCCTGCCGCAGCGGCGACGGCGTGTCGGAGGCGGGCGCCGCGCGCTCCTTGCGCGCGGCCATTGCCGGCCAGACCAGCGTCAGCAGCAGGAAGCGGCCGACGACGATGACGGCGATGACGGAGGCGAGCAGCCCCCAGCGACCCTGCACCACCAGTTCGTTGCGGATGTTCTGCTCGGTCCTGAGCCCGACCAGCGGCCGGGGCGTCCGAGGAGGCCTTGCGGCATGAAGATCAGCACGATGGCGAGGATCGAGAAGGCGGCCACGTCCTTGTAGTCGATCGAGAAATAGCCGGACCAGAAGGTCTCGATCAGACCGATCAGCAGGCCGCCGATGACGGCGCCGGGCAGCGAACCGATGCCGCCGAGCACGGCAGCGGTGAACGCCTTCACGCCCGGCACGAAGCCGTCCGAGAAGTTGACGACGCCGTAATAGGACAGGAACAGCGTGCCGGCGACGGCGGCGAGCGCGGCGCCCATCACGAAGGTCAGCGAGATGGTGCGGTCGACATTGACGCCGAGCAGCGCCGCCATCTTGCGATCCTGCTCGCAGGCGCGCTGGGCGCGGCCGAGCGAGGTCTTCTGGACGAGATACCAGAAGCCGGCCAGCAGCACTGCCGTGGTCACCCAGATGAGGATCTGCTTGTAAGAGAGCGTGACGGCGAAGTTATTCGAGTTCATCACCTCGATGCCGCCGCTCAGGATCGGCGGGATCGGCTTGTTGCGCGGGCCCTGGGCGACCTGCACGAAGTTGGAGAGGACGATCGACATGCCGATGGCCGAGATCAGCGGCGCCAGGCGGAACGAGCCGCGCAGCGGACGATAGGCGACCCGCTCGATCGCCCAGCTCATCAGGCTGGTCAGCACCATGGCGATCACCATCACGATGATCAGCGCCAATATCATTGACGTCATGCCAAGTACTGTCGTCAGGACCAGCAGGAAGATCAGCGCAATGAACGCCGATGTCATGAATACGTCGCCATGGGCGAAATTGACCATTCCGATGATGCCGAACACCATCGTGTATCCAATCGCAATCAGGCCGTAGATTGACCCAAGCGTGATCCCATTGATCAATTGTTGTAGGAATACGTCCATCTCATGGATCCCCGCATGCAGCTTAGTTCTTTTTGTTCCCGGAGGTCCGTGCCCGTAGGCCAGCCTCTCATTTATCCCTCGATTAGGTACACGAACCGAACAAAACAACAAGCCATACCGAACACTTCGCTGACGCTGGGGTAACTGATAAGTCGACCTTATAAGTAGGTGGCCCGATTTTTATCCTGCTTCGTAGCGGGCGGCTTGTCGGCGTCGGCCCGACCCGGTACCACCAGAGGTGACGATGCTTCGAGGATTGGGATAGAAACAGGCATGGATACGCTCACGGATCTGGTCGATCCGGCAATGTTCCGCGAGGCGATGAGTCGCCTTGTCGCTCCGGTCCATGTGGTGACGACGACCGGGGCAGGCGGTTCGTGCGGCCTGACGGCCTCGGCCGTGACCTCGGTTTCGGACCGGCCGCCGATCGTGCTGGTCTGCGTCAACCGGAAGAGCCTGACCAACGCCGCTTTCAAGCAGAACGGCATCTTCTGCATCAACACGCTGGAAGGCAGCCAGCAGGGCCTGGCCGAGGCCTTCGCCGGCCGCACCGGCCTTTCCATGCCGGAGCGCTTCGCGCTCGGCTCCTGGGTGACGCTGGCGACCGGCGCGCCGGTGCTCGAATCCGCGCGCGCGAGCTTCGACTGCCGCCTCTCGGAAGTGGTCGAGCAGGGCTCCCATTCGGTGCTGTTCGGCGTCGTCGAGGCGGTGCGCGTCGGCCCGCATGACAGCGCGCTGGTGTATCTCGACCGCACCTATCACCGCGTCTGAGGCGGCAGGCATCCAGTCAGCAAGACCCTCACCGAACCTTCTCCCGCGAGCGGGCGAGGGCTTTTGGGGCGTCCGCTTCGTTCATTCGTTCGGTGTGGCCGAAGCCTGAAGACGAGGCTCGGCGCGCTCCCTCGCCCGCTTGCGGGAGAGGGGCGGTGTGAGGGGCCTCAGATCGTCGGCGTCGTGGCCGGCGCCGGGAGGGGCGCCGTGGCGGGCGCGACCGTCTGGGCCGGCTTGCCGTCCTCGGCGCGCGGGTCGAGGGCGATCGTCTCCGGCGTCGCGTTCTTCAGCGGCGGCATCGACTGGAACGCGTCGCGCGGCACGTCGCGCGGGGCCGGACGCCGCGACATGCGGAAGGCGGTGTAGCCGATCAGCACC
>JAFKJZ010000386.1 GCA_017305815.1 Hyphomicrobiales bacterium | reverse complement strand
GGCCGTCGGCGCCGGGCCGGCGAGCGGAACGACGACGCCCTGCGCCAGCTCGACCGAACCCCCGTTCTGGGCGCGGTAGGTGCCCTCGAACATGTTCATGGCCGGCGATCCCATGAAGCCGGCGACGAACAGATTGGCCGGACGGTCATAGAGGTCGAGCGGGCTGCCGACCTGCTGCACGATGCCGGCGTTCATGGCGACGATGCGGTCGGCCAGCGTCATCGCCTCGATCTGGTCGTGGGTGACGTAGATCGAGGTGGCGCCGAGGTCCTGGTGCATCTTCTTGATCTCGCCGCGCATGTGCTCGCGCAGTCGCGCGTCGAGATTGGAGAGCGGCTCGTCGAACAGGAACGCCTTGGGCTGGCGCACGATGGCGCGGCCCATGGCGACGCGCTGGCGCTGGCCGCCGGAGAGCGCCTTCGGCCGGCGCTCCATCAGCGGTGTCAGGCTGAGCTTCTCGGCGGCGCCGGAGATCGCCTTGGCGATCTTGTCCTGCGCGATCTTCCGAAGGCGCAGGCTGTAGCTCATGTTGCCGGCGACGGTCATGTGCGGATAGAGCGCGTAGGACTGGAACACCATGGCGATGTCGCGGTCCTTCGGGTCGAGATTGTTGACGACCTTGCCGCCGATCTTGATCTCACCGGAGGAGATGTCCTCGAGGCCGGCGATCATCCGCAGCAGGGTGGACTTGCCGCAGCCGGACGGGCCGACCAGCACGACGAACTCGCCGTCTCTGATGGTCAGGTCGACGCCGTGCAGGATCTTGACGTTGCCATAGGCCTTGCGGACGTCGGTGATATCGATGGATGCCATTGCGATGCTCCGTCAGCCCTTGACCGCGCCGGCCGTGAGGCCCTGCACGAGGTAGCGCTGGATGAGAAGGAAGAAGAGACAGGCGGGGATCAGGGCGAGCACGCCCGCGGCCATCATCTGTCCGAAGTCGACCGAGAACTTCGAGACGAAGCTCAGAAGGCCGACCGGGAACGTGCTGGCGTCGACGCCCGAGATCAGCATCAGCGCGAACAGAAGCTCGCTCCACGCCGCCGTGAACACGAAGCCCAGCGTCGCTGCCATGCCCGGCAGCGTCAGCGGCAGGATGATCTGGCGGAACGCCATGAAGCGGGTGGCGCCGTCGATCATCGCGGCTTCCTCGAGGTCCTTCGGGATGCCGTCGAAGAAGGACTGCATCAGGAAGGTCGCGAACGGCACGTTGAAGGCGACATAGACCAGGATCAGGCCGGAGAGGCTGTTGGTCAGGCCGAGCGGCGACAGCATCTTGAAGATCGGCGCGATCAGCATGACGAGCGGGAACATCTGCGTCAGAAGCATCAGTCCGACGATCCAGATCTTGCCGCGGAAGGTGAAGCGCGACAGCGCATAGCCGCCGATCGAGGACAGGATGGTGACGATGAAGGCGGTCGACACCGACACGATCATCGAGTTGCGGAAGAACAGCGGGAAGTCGCTGTGCGTCAGCACGAAGGCGAAGTGGTCGAGCGTCGCCCGCGACGGCCACATCTTGACGCCCTCTGAATAGAGAAGGTCGTTGGGCGTGACCGAGACCTTGACCAGCCAGAACAGCGGGAACAGGGCAAAGGCGATGTAGACGAGGATGGCGAGCCGGTGGGCGACCGTCATGCCGATGCGCTTGGAGCTGGTCATGGTCTAGCGCTCCTTGAGCAGCGTCTGGCGCAGGAACACGATCAGCAGCGAATAGACCATCAGCAGCAGCAGAAGCACCATTGCGATGGCCGAGGCATAGCCGAAATCGAGCCTGCGGAAGGCCTGGGTGAAGATGTAGCTGGCGACGATCTGGGTCTTGTCGGCCGGGCCGCCATTGGTCATCACGACGATCAGGTCGGCGAAATTGGCGATCCAGATCGTGCGCAGCATGACGGTGATGGCGATGGTCGGCGCCAGGAACGGCAGGGTGATCGAGCGGAAGCGCTGGAAGGGCGTCGCGCCGTCGATGGCCGCCGCCTCATAGAGGTCGCGCGGGATCGACTGCAGCGCCGCGAGCAGCGTGATCGCGAAGAACGGGATGCCCCACCAGACATTGGCGATGATCGGTCCCCACATGGCGAGGTCCGGATCCGACAGGATGTTGTTGGGGGCGCTCAGGATGCCGAGCGCATAGAGCCAGTGCGGGATCGGGCCGACGACCGGATTGAACATCCAGGCCCAGTTCAGGCCGGACAGGAAGCTCGGCACGGCCCAGGGCAGGAAGCAGAGCGCCTGGGCGAGGCCGCGGCCATAGAAGGGCTTGTCGAGCAGCAGCGCCAGGATCAGGCCGAAGGCAAACTGCAGCGCCACCGAATAGCCGGTCCAGTAGACGGTGTTCTTCAGCGCCAGCCAGAAGGTCTTGTCCTTGGCGAGCGCCCGGAAATGATCGAGGCCGATGAAGCCGCCGGAGAACGGA
>JAFKJZ010000385.1 GCA_017305815.1 Hyphomicrobiales bacterium | reverse complement strand
TTGCGACCGGGTGCGATGCTCCCCTCTCCCGCCCGCGGGAGAGGGTTGGGGTGAGGGTCTCCTGCCCCAGCAACCGAACGTCTTAGAAAATCCCCAGCGTCCGCTGCAGCGCGTTTGAGAAATGCGCCTGCAGCGCCGTCTCGGCCGCGTCCGCGTCGCGTGCCTTGCAGGCCTCCAGCAGCGTCATGTGCTCGCGCAGCGTGCGCATGACGATCGGCGTCGACAGCGTGCGGTCGAGCCGGATCAGTTGCAGATAATTGTGGACACGGCGGTGCGTCGAGACGATCAGCGGATTGCCGAGCGCCGCGATGATCTCGACATGAAGCGCCGCGTCGATCGCGACGATCTCGGGCGCGATCGCCTGGGTGAAGCCGTCGCGCTCGAGCGCTTCGATCGCCCGTTCGTGGCGCGCGACGAGGGCGTCGAGCAGCGCCGGTTCCGCCGTCTCGGCGAAGACACGCACGGCCGGCCGCTCCAGGATTGCACGCAGCTGGTAGGTATTCCGCGCCAGTTCGAAATCCGCCTTCAGGAAGCGGATGCCGGAGCGCGGATGGATCGTCAGCAATCCCTCCGTCTGCAGCACGCGCAGCGCATCGCGCAGAGGCGCCACCGGCACGCCGATCAGCTTGACCAGGTCGTTCTGCGACACGAAGGCGCCGGCCGGCAATTCCCGCCCGAACAGCATGTCGAGGATCCGCTCATAGGCGACCTCGCTCAGCGACACCGTGACGGTTTCGACGTCGCGTTCGGCTGGCTCGGCGGCGCCGGTGGCTTGCGATGCAATCGGATCTGATCTATCAGATCGCTTACGTGACATATCAACTCTCACTTTTGATCGATTAGGCGACTATAGCATGCGCATCGTGGATTTCCGAATTGTCCGTTTCCAGTTCGCCCGCGACCGTGTCATCGGCGACAGCCAGGTCCGCATCGCGCACGCTCATGTCGCGACCCTCGAGCTGATCGCCGATAACGGCATGGTCGGTCTCGGCTTCGTGCCGTCGCTGTTCAATCCGCTGCCGTCGCAGGCCGAGATCGAGCGCCTCTTCCGCGCCGAGATCTGGCCGGGCCTCGAAGGCCAGTCGCCGGCGGCCCTCGCCCACAAGCTCACCCGTCCGCGCGGCGGCAACATCCGCGGCGCCTCGCTGCCCTTCGGCGAAGGCCTCGACCAGGCCCTGTGGGACCTCGCCGCCAAGCAGGTCGGCATGCCGCTTTGGAAGCTGCCCGGCGGCACCAAGAGCCGCGTCAAGGCCTATGCCAGCGGCCTCGACTTCCATCTCTCGGACGATGACTTCTGCGCGCTGTTCGATCACGCCGCGTCGATCGGCTACAAGTCGTTCAAGATCAAGGTCGGCCATCCCGACATCGAGCGCGACCTGCACCGCCTCGACCTCCTGGTGAAGACGGTCGGCAAGCCCGAGGCGATCATGATCGACGCCAACGAGGGCTGGTCGCCGCAGCAGACCGTCCGCAACATGAACAAGATCCGGGATGCCGGCTTCGACATCCTGTGGATCGAGGATCCCTGCCTGCGCTACGATTTCGAAGGCCTGAAGATGATCCGCCAGGGCTGCCCGTTCACCCTGGTCAATTCGGGCGAATATTTCGACGCGCATGGCAAGCGCCAGCTCATCGAGGCGCATGGCACCGACATGATCAACGTGCACGGCTGGGTGTCGCAGGTGATGCGCATCGGCTGGCTCGCGGCCGAGCACGGCATTCCGGTCAGCCTCGGCAATTCGTTCCTGGAAATCGGCGTCAACATGGCGCTCGCCCTGCCCGAGGTCGAATGGCTCGAATACTCGTTCCAGAACTTCGACCACCTGATCGAGAAGCCGTTCGAGATCCGCGACGGCTGGATCTATGCGCATGACCGCCCGGGCCACGGCCTGGTGCTGTCGGAGACGGCGCGCAGCGAATGGGCCGTGCCCGAAGTCGTTGCCAATGAGGATCTGCCGCCGGCGCCGGTGAACACGCGCCTGCCGCACTGAGATTGCAAGAGGGCCCACGGCCGCGCAGGCGGCCGGGGGTGGAGAGAGATCTGCTAGGGAGGAAGACGAGATGAAGACGACGAACAGGGTCCTGCGCGCCGGCACGATGCTCGCCACCGCGCTTGTCATGACGCTCGGCGTGGCGGCATCGGCCAAGGCCGAGACGCTCACCGTGTGGGACTGGAAATCGGGCGACCCGACGACGGCGCCCTATTACGACAAGGTGAAGGCCGACTTCGAGGGGGCCCATCCCGGCGTGACGCTGAAGTTCGTCATGCAGCCGCATGACCAGTACTACACCCTGCTCGGCACGGCGATCGCCGCCAGCCAGGGTCCCGACGTCGTGCTCGTGCACGGCGGCTCGCAGGCGAAGGAGCGCATCGCGGCGTTCACCAAGCTCGACGACAAGGTCGCCGACATCAAGGCGC
>JAFKJZ010000384.1 GCA_017305815.1 Hyphomicrobiales bacterium | reverse complement strand
GACGAGCCGGTTCAGGCCGCGGCGATGCTTTCGCACCTGATACGCGAAGGCTTCGACGGCGTCGTGGTCAATGTCCATGCAGATCGCGTGCAGACCAATCTCGCGCGCTACCTGCCGCGCTCGATATTGCGCCTCATGATCGTGCACAACATCACGCCGGCCACCTATTCTGCGGCCGTAGCCATCCGCGACCATGTCCATGCAACGGTCTGCGTCTCCGACCGGATCCGCGATGATCTCATGGAGAAGCATGGCTTTCGCCCCAGCGCCATCCACAGGATCCACAACGCCGTCGAACTTCCGCCGCCTGCGCCGGCGCGACGTCGCGCCGCGAGCCAGCCGCTGCATCTGCTTTCGCTTGGCCGGGTCGAGGATCAGGCCAAGGGCGTGCTGTGGCTGCCGGAAATCCTCGCCCGCCTGCCAGACGACGTCAGCCTCACCGTCGCCGGCGACGGCCCGGATCTCGAACGACTTCGCCGCGCTTCGACATCGCTCGGCCAACGCATCCGCTTTCTGGGCCGGGTCTCGCCCACGGATGTGCCGGCGCTGATGGCTAGCCACGACGTTCTCATCGCCCCGTCCCGGTTCGAAGGCTTCATGATCACGCTTGCCGAAGCCATGGCAGCAGGCTGCGTGCCCGTCGCCTCGCGCATTGGCGGCGTGACCGACACGGTCGTCGAAGATGGCGTCACTGGCCTGCTCTTCCCGGTCGGAGACATCGCGGCGGCAGCAGAGGCGATCCGGCGGCTCCGCGGGGATCCCGTGCTCTGGCAAGTCATGTCGCGCGACGGGCCGAGCGCGATGCGGGCGCGCTTCAGCATCGATCGAATGGCGCGTGACTATGAAGCGCTGCTCGCTTGCCTCGACCGCGAGCCGCCCAGCATCGCGGCGCCGCTTGCGCTCGATAAATGGCGGATGCCGCGTGGCCTGCGCGGCGGGCTGCGCTCGCATCTGCCGACGCCGATCAAGAACTGGCTGCGAGGGATCCGGGAGCGCGCGGCATGAACCGGCAGACATCCATAGACCCAGCAACGGCGTCCCCGGTCCAGCCTGCAGGCGCGGCTGGACCGGCGAACGACAACGTCTCGGTGCTCATCCTGACGCTGAATGAGGAGGTCAACCTCGCAGCTTGCCTCGCCTCGGTCGGCTGGAGCGACGACATCGTCGTGCTCGACTCGTTCAGCCAGGACCGGACCGTCGAGATCGCGAAATCGTTCGGCGCGCGTGTCTATCAGCGCCATTTCGACAGCGAGCCGGCGCAGCGAAGCCATGGCTTGCGGGAAATCGCCTACAAGCACCCCCTTGTCTATCTGCCCGACGCAGACGAGATCACGCCGCCCGCGCTCCGCGACGAGATCCTCGCCGTCGCGCGCGCGCCGAACCGTACCGAGGTCGCCTTTCACGTCCGTTCCCGGACCATGTTCATGGGCCGTTGGCTGCGGTGGAGCGGCCTTTATCCGACCTGGTTCGTTCGCCTGGTCGAGCCGCACCGCGTCCGCTTCGAGCGCGAGATCAATCTTCGAACCGTCGCGGATGGACCGGAAGGAAAGCTCGACGGCCACTTGTTGCACTACACCTTCAACAAGGGTTTGAACGCCTGGCTCGAGAAGCACAATCGCTACTCATGGCACGAAGCGCGCGAGTCGCTCCGAAGCCTCGAGACGGAGCGCGTCGATTGGCTGGCCGCCTTGATCGGAAGCGGTGCCGCGCGGCGAAGAGCGCTGAAGACGCTCTCCTTCCGGCTGCCGTGCCGGCCGCTGCTGCGCTTCCTGTACATGTATGTCCTGCGCGGCGGCTTCCTCGATGGCCGGGCCGGCTTCGTCTATTGCGGCCTGCTCATGACCTACGAGACCATGATCGTCAGCAAGATGATCGAGATCCGGCGCCGCGAACGGGGGCTTCCGCTGTGAACGCCGGCAGACGCTTTCCGGTCCGGGAGGCGAGCCCATGGGCATGCCACTGATCTGGATCCTGGTCGCCATATCGGTCGCGCTGGTCGTATTCGGGCTGCGTCGTCCGGAGGGCGTCTATGAATACCCGTTCCTGGCTGGGGCGACCTTTCTCGGCTTCATCGCGCCGCAGTTTCCAGCCCTGGTCGACGACCCGTTCCTGCCCGTCGGCGCCATGGTCCGCACGATCCTTTTTACCATCCTCTGCGTGAGTGCCTGCGGCTTCGGCTGGCGCGTCACCCTGCCGCGAGCGGCGCGGCCGCCATGGCAATTCGAGGAGCGACGACTTTTGGTCGCCGCGGCAGTTTTCTCCGTCATCGGCGGCTATTTCTACGTCAAGGTTTCCCACCTGCCGCCCGAAATCAAATACTCGATTTTCACCGGCATGCCGGTCGTCTGTCTGTTCTTCGCCAAGCTGCTCAATTACGGCTTCGCGATCGCCCTTGTCTGCGGCGCGCGCCGGATGAGCCTCGCGGC
>JAFKJZ010000383.1 GCA_017305815.1 Hyphomicrobiales bacterium | reverse complement strand
GCGCTTGCCGGCGATCAGTCGGGCGAGGGCGACGGCGGCATCCGGCGTCTGCACGCCGCAGCGGCCCGCGCCGCTATCGCATTCGACCAGCACGTTGAGCGGCGCATGGGCGCTGTCGGCGAAGGTCTCGGCGTAGCCATCGACGACGAAGGCGCTGTCGGCGGTGACGGAGAGCGTCACGCGCTTCGCCAGTTCCTTCAGCCGATAGAGCTTCTCCGACGCGATGATGTTGTAGGGCAGGAAGATGTCCTCGATGCCCGCATCGGCCATCACCTCGGCTTCGCCCAGCTTCTGGCAGGTGATGCCGATCGCTCCCAGCTCCAGCTGCCGCTTGGCGAAGAAGGGCAGCTTGTGGGTCTTGATATGCGGCCTGAGGCGGACGCCATGTGCGTCGGCATAGTCCTGCGCGCGCTGGAGATTGGCCTCGGCCCGGTCGAGATCGACCAGGACGCAGGGGGTCTGGAGCGTATCGATATGTCTCGGCATGATGTCCTCGCCATGTCGCCGGGCGGCGAATGGATGTTGAAGATGGGCCCCGGTTCCTCAGAACACGTCGCGGATGAAGCGCAGATTGCCGGCGGTCAGCCCGGCGTCGACGGGGAGGGCGACGCCGGTGATCGCGCCGGCGAGCGGCGAGGCCAGGAAGACGGCGGCATTGGCGACATCGGCCGGCATGGTCAGCCTGCCGAGCGGATAATGCGCCACGACCTTGGTCAGCAGGCCCGGATCCTTCTCGACGCGGTGATCCCAGGCCGGCGTGCGCACCGAGCCCGGGCAGATGCAATTGGCGCGGATGTTGTGGCGGCCATTCTCGACGGCGATCGCACGCATATAGGCGACGAGGCCGGCCTTGGCAGCCGCATAGGCGGGGTTTCCGTAGTGCGAGAGGGCGTTGACGGTCGACGTCATGACGATCGCGCCGCCGCCATTGGCGATCATCGCCTTCATGGTCGGGTCGATCAGGTTGAAGCTGCCGGTCAGGTTGATGTCGACTTCCTGGTCCCAGCTCTGGCGGTTGACCTGCTCCATCGTCTCGGCGCGGCTGAAGCCGGCATTGCTGACGAGCACGTCCGGCGTGCCTTCCTTGGCGACGATCTCGGCCACGGCGCGCTCGGTCGCCTCCGGTTCGGTCAGCTCGAACACGTATTTCGCCACACCCTCGAGGGGCTCGAGCAGTCCCGCATCGCGGTCGCAGGCGGTCACGCGCGCCCCGGCCGCCTGAAACGCGGCGACCAGCGATCGGCCGATGCCGCCGCCCGCGCCGCTGATCACAACATGCTTGTCGTTCAGTCCAAACATTGCCGTCCCTTCGTTCCAATCGAATACGGACCCTGGGCAAGGCTCGGCCGGATCGGCGGACAAAGCAACCGGCGGGATGGCGGATTTTGCCGCTTTCCTGTCGATAATCGGAACGATTTCCTCTAGCTTCGCCGCCGCTACACAGCGCTGGTCCATCGTCCGCCCGGCGGGCGTTCCACAATGCAGAAGGGGCTTGTTTCATGAGCAAATTGAAAACCGTCTACGGCGCCTCGCATGTGCCGCTCTCGCCGGCCGTGCGCGCGGGCGATTTCGTCTATGTCTCCGGCCAGGTGCCGACGGATTCGACCGGCACCGTCGTCGCCGGCGGTATCGAGGCGCAGACCCGGCAGACGCTCGAGAACGTCAAGGCCGCGCTGGCGCTCGCCGGCTGCACCATGGACCAGGTGGTGAAGACCTTCGTCATCATCACTGACGCGCGCGACTTCGGCGGCTTCAACAAGACCTACGCCACCTTCTTCCCGACCGAGCCGCCGGCCCGCACCACCGTCGAGGCGCGGCTGATGATCGACATCAAGGTCGAGATCGAAGCTATCGCCTACGCGCCCCAGATCTGACATCGAACCAGGCTCCGGCTCCGCCGCGGCCTTTTTTCTTTCCCTATCGCGCCGGGATCGCCGATCCCGCGCCCATGAGCCCGGATCTCTCCAGTCATGCGCATCTTCGCCGCTTCGCTCGCGACCGAAACCAACACGTTCTCGCCCGTTCCCACTGACCGGGCCAGTTTCGAGATGGCGTTCTATGCGGGACCCGGGCAGCACCCCGAGACGCCGACGCTCTGCTCGTCGCCGATCGTGGCGCTGCGCCGCCGGGCGAAGGCGGACGGCATCGACCTCGTCGAGGGCACCGCGACCTGGGCCGAGCCGGGCGGCCTGCTGCAGCGCGCCACCTTCGAGGGACTGCGCGACGAGATCCTCGACCAGCTGCGCGCCGCGATGCCGGTCGACGCGGTCGTGCTCGGCCTGCACGGCGCAATGGTGGCGCAGGGCTATGACGACCCCGAGGGCGACCTGCTCGCCCGCATCCGCGAGATCGTCGGGCCGGACGTGCTGATCGCCGCCGAGCTCGACCCGCACAGCCACCTGACGCCGAAGCGGGTGGCGAATTCGAACATC
>JAFKJZ010000382.1 GCA_017305815.1 Hyphomicrobiales bacterium | reverse complement strand
CTCGCCCATCGCGGCTATGTGCTCGTGAACGGCGTCGTCACCATGTCGGGAACCGGCAAGGAGCTGTTGCAGAAGCCGGAGATCCGCGCCGCCTATCTGGAAGGCGGTGCGCATTGACCCGCTTCCAGTCCCGTTCCGCTGAAAGAGAGCATTCCTGATGTCGGGCATCCTCTATGAAGAAGCCTCGATGGTGACCTTCATCTTCGTCACCATCATCCTCGGCGGCGCCGGCGCCTGGATGACGGGGCGCGCCTGCGCCCTGACCTGGCGGCCCTATCCGATGCTGCTGTTCTACCTGCTGGTGCTGTCGTTCGGCGTCCGCTTCATCCATTTCTCGCTGTTCCAGGCGACGCTGCTGTCACTGCATTACTGGATCGTCGACGCCATCTTCGTGCTGACCGTCGGCTCGATCGCCTATCGCTATACCCGCACCAATCAGATGGTGTCGCAATACTACTGGCTTTACGCAAAGTCCGGCCCGCTTTCGTGGCGGAGTTTGTGAGCCTGTTCCCAAGGTCCAACAACGTCGAAAGGTTGATGCAAGACTGAATCCAGAATCCGGATGACAGCCTCAATGAAATCGGCAAGATAACCGATCAAGGCGACCCGTCATCCGCCGAAAGGGCGAAAGCCCACCTTCCAGATCCAACGGGAGACTTTGAATGAAGAAGAGCATCCTCTCGAGCCTGGCGTTCGCCGCGGGCTTGACGCTGGCCGGACTGGCCCATGCCGACGACATCAAGATTGCCGCCGCAGGCCCGCTGACCGGTCCGAACGCCGCCTTCGGCGCCCAGATCCAGAAGGGTACCGAGCAGGCCGTCGCCGACATCAACGCCGCCGGCGGCATCAACGGCAACAAGCTGGTCCTGTCGCTCGGCGACGACGTGTCCGATCCGAAGCAGGGCGTCTCGGTCGCCAACAAGTTCGTCGGCGACGGTGTGACCTACGTCGTCGGCCACTTCAACTCCGGCGTCTCGATCCCGGCCTCGGAAGTCTATGCCGAAAACGGCGTCTTCCAGATCTCTCCGGCCTCGACCAACCCGAAATTCACCGAGCGCGATCTCTGGAACACCTTCCGTACCTGCGGTCGTGACGACCAGCAGGGCGCAGTGGCCGGCAAATACATCGTCGACCACCTGAAGGACAAGAAGATCGCCATCATCCACGACAAGACCCCGTATGGTCAGGGCCTTGCCGACGAGACCAAGAAGGCCGCCAATGCCGGCGGTGTCACCGAGGTCCTGTATGAAGGCATCAATGTCGGCGACACGGACTTCTCGGCCCTCATCTCCAAGATGAAGTCGGCCGGCGTCGAGGTCATCTATTACGGCGGCCTGCACCAGGAAGCCGGCCTTATCGTGCGCCAGGCTGCCGAGCAGGGCCTGAAGGCCGTGCTCTTCTCCGGCGACGGCATCACCGACCGCGAATTCGCTGCGATCGCCGGCCCGGCCGCCGACGGCACGCTGATGACCTTCGGTCCCGATCCGCGCCTGAACCCCGACGCCAAGGAAGTGGTCGACCGCTTCCGCGCTTCGGGCTTCGAGCCGGAAGCCTACACGCTCTACTCCTACGCAGCCGTCCAGATCATCGCCCAGGCGATCGAGAAGGCCGGCACGACCGACCCGCAGAAGGTCGCGGAAGTGGTGAAGACGGGCGGCCCGTGGAAGACGGTTCTCGGCCCGCTCTCCTTCGACAAGAAGGGCGACCGCACCACCGCCGACTACGTCGTCTACTCCTGGGTCAAGGATGCCGACGGCAAGCTGGACTACAAGCAGCTCTGATCGCGCCGCCTGAATGCGAAGCGCCCGCGTCTCCCGACGCGGGCGTTTTCTTTTGGTCCGCCGCCGGGCATGATCGCCCCATGCCCCGAAAAGGACGACCGATGTTCCGCGCCAACTGCCTGTCCGACCGCCTGCCCGCCCGTCTTGCCTGCTCTCTCGTCCTTTTCGCCGTCGTGGCGGCCGGCCCGGCCATCGCCGACATCCGCATCCTGGCGGTCGGGCCGATGACCGGCCCCTACCAGGCGCTCGGCAAGCAGATCCGATCCGGCGTCGAGACGGCGGTCGACGCGCTCAACGCGCGCGGCGGCATCCATGGTGAACGGATCAGCGTCGACATCGAGGATGACGCCTGCAAGGCCGACGCCGCCGTCGCCGCCGCCAACCGCGCCGTCGGCCGTGGCGATGCGCTGGTGGTCGGCCATGTCTGCGCCGAGACGGCAATCGCCGCCGGCGCCGTCTATGCCGCCAACAAGCTCCTCGCGATCACGCCGGCGGTCACCGCCAACCGCTACACCGACGAGCGCGGCGGGCCGACGCTCTTCCGCCTCGCCGCCCGCGACGACGCGCAGGCGCCAGCCGCCGGAACCTTCCTGGCCGAGCGCTTTGGCGGCAAGCGCATCGCCGTGCTCAACGACGGCTCGCCCTATGGCAAGCC
>JAFKJZ010000381.1 GCA_017305815.1 Hyphomicrobiales bacterium | reverse complement strand
GGCGCCATGCTCTCCGGCCTTGGCGGCGCCATCGACGTGATCGTGCCGCGCGGCGGCAAGAGCCTGGTCGCCCGCGTCCAGAACGAGGCGCGCGTGCCGGTCTTCGCCCATCTCGAGGGCCTGGTGCACATCTACGTGCATGCGGCCGCCGACCTGGAGATGGCGAAGACCATCCTCGTCAACGCCAAGATGCGCCGCACCGGCGTCTGCGGCGCGGCCGAGACGCTGCTGATCGACCGCGCCGTCGTCGACACCCATCTGGTGCCGATCGTCGAGGCGCTGATCGCCGCCGGCTGCGCCATCCGCGGCGACGCCGAGACGACCAGGCGGATCGCCGCCGCGACGGCCGCGACCGAGGAAGACTGGTCGACCGAATATCTCGACGCCATCATCGCCGTGAAGGTGGTCGACGGCCTCGACGCCGCCATCGACCATATCGAGACCTATGGCTCGCACCATACCGACGCGATCATCACCGACGACGCCGAGGCGGCGGCCCGCTTCCTGGCCGAGGTCGATTCCGCCATCGTCGTCCACAACGCCTCGACCCAGTTCGCCGATGGCGGCGAATTCGGTTTCGGCGGCGAGATCGGCATCGCCACCGGCCGCATGCATGCGCGCGGTCCGGTCGGCGTCGAGCAGCTGACCTCGTTCAAGTATCGCGTCAACGGTTCCGGGCAGACGCGGCCGTGAATTCCGCAGGGGGGAGCGGAACGGAGGAAGCGATCGATCCGGCATTGCGCTCGGCCCTGAAGCTGCCTTATGCGGCGCCCGGCCAGCGCATCGGGCTGTTCGGCGGATCCTTCGATCCGCCGCATCAGGGCCACCTGACCGTCAGCCTTATGGCGCTGCGGCGGCTGAAGCTCGACGCCGTCTGGTGGCTGGTAACGCCGGGCAATCCCCTGAAGGGCCACGCGCCCGACCAGCTCGGCCGCCGGGTCGCGGCCGCGCGCGCCATGGCGCGGCATCCGAAGATCCACGTCACCGCCATCGAGGCGACGCTGAAATCGCGCTTCACCGCCGACACGCTGGCCATCCTCACCGACCGGCTGCCGGGCGTCGACCTCGTCTGGCTGATGGGCGGCGACAATCTGCGCCAGTTCCACCGCTGGCGCGACTGGCGGCGGATCGCCGGACTGATGCCGATCGCGGTCTATGACCGGCCGGGCAGCACCTTCACCGGGCCGGCCGCGCCGGCGGCGATCGCGCTCCGGCGGCGCCGGCTGCGCGAGGTCGACGCGGCGCAGCTGCCAGTGGCGGAAACGCCGGCCTGGATCTACCTGCACGGGCCCCGCATTGCGCTTTCTTCGACAGAACTGCGCGCCAAACGCATTAAGAGTGCCGCCGCGTCTTGAAAGCGCCACAGCGTCGTGCCTATGTCCTTTTTTGCACGATTTCCATCGCGTGGAGCGCAACTGCTCCTGGCCAGAGAAAAGGCCCATCGCGCCAATGGCGAAAGGACTGACCACTGACGACGGCAATGCAGCCTGAGGACGCTATCCAGCGCGTGCCTCACCGAGTTAGCGTGCGCCGGCAGATTGCGGCGGACGAAGCTCTCAAAGCGATCCTCACCACCCTCGAAGATTCGAAGGCCGAGGATATTGTCTCCATCGACATCGCCGGCAAATCCGCCCTGGCCGACTACATGGTCGTCGCCACCGGGCGGTCGCAGCGCCATGTCAGCGCGATTGCCGAGCATATCGACCGCGACCTCACCGAGGCCGGCGGGCGGATTGCACGTATCGAGGGCGTGCCCCATTGCGACTGGGTGCTGCTCGATGCCGGCGACGTCATCGTCCATATCTTCCGGCCCGAGGTTCGCGCCTTCTACAATCTCGAGAAGATGTGGTCGGCGGACGAGTCGCTGTCCGCGCCGGCTCCCTCGCGGGAACAGCCCGGCAGCTAAGGCCGTTCGATGCGCATCCAGATCGCCGCCGTGGGTCGGCTGAAGGCCGGCCCCGACCGCGCGCTGATCGAGCGCTATCTCGACAGGGCCACGCAGGCCGGGCGCAGCCTCGGCCTGACCGTCTCCGTCCGTGAATTCGTCGAAAGCCGGGCCCAGCGCGGCGACGAACGCATGGCGCAGGAAGCGCAGACGCTGCTCGCGGCGCTGCCCGAGGGCGCCATCCTGGTCGCCCTCGACGAACGCGGCGAGACGCCGTCGAGCGCCGCCTTCGCCAAGCGGCTGGGCGACTGGCGCGACCAGGGCGCGCGCGACCTCGTCTTCGCCATCGGCGGTCCCGACGGCCATGGCGACGCCATCCGCAAGCGCGCCGACCTGAAGCTCGCCTTCGGCGCCATGACCTGGCCGCACCAGATCGTCCGCCTGCTGCTGGCCGAACAGGTCTACCGCGCCATGACGATTCTCTCCGGCCACCCCTACCATCGCGAATAGCCTACCCTATGTTGCCGCGCGAGCCGTCGCGCTTCGGCCGCAATCC
>JAFKJZ010000380.1 GCA_017305815.1 Hyphomicrobiales bacterium | reverse complement strand
AAGGTCAAGAGCGTGGCGGGCGATTTCCAGTGCGCCGAGAGCCTCGACGAGATCCTGGCCGAGCCGATCCGGCACCTGAAGCAGCGCCTCGCCGTCCAGCGCCCGCCACGCTGTGAGTTCGACGCGCTCGTCGACCGGATCTGCCGCGAACAGGCGGCGCTGGGCTAGGTCGCCAGCCGTCGTTAAAGCGTCGCGGCTTCCTGCCGATCGGCGACCGAACCGCCGAGGCGGATTCACTCGCGCCGGCAAGCGTCAGGCGATGGCGCGCAGGGCCGGGGCCGGAGTTGGCGCTGGCTGGTAGCGAAGATCGACCACCTCGTCGACGCTCAGCCGGCGTTCGGTGGAGCCGATCCGATACTGCAGGTCGAGCGCACGCTCGAGACCCGGGCCGTCGATCTGCCCGTCGAAATGCAGGTAAGGCAGCTCATAGCCGATCGATCGCGCCGCGATCTCGTCGCTGACGTCGAACAGCCGGGCGACGAAAGCCCGCCATTCGTCGGGGTTATCGCGCACATAGTGGCCGGTGCGCCGCACGATCTCGAGTACGTCGCGGAGCAGTTCGGGCTCGCGAGCGATGAAAGCCTCGCTGGCGATCTGGATGCTCCACTGGATCGAAGGCACATCCGCGAGCGCCTGCGGTCCGCCCCAGTTCCGGACGATTCCCTGCTGTTCGCCGAGGGCGACATAGGTTCCGCCCGCCAGCAGCGCGACGATCTCGCCGGCGGCAATGAGGTCGAGCTGGCGATCGAACTCCGCGCCGAGATGGCGGAAGGTGACGTCCCTGTCCGGATCGACGCCGTGCTGGGCGAGGATGTCGCGCAGATACCAGTAGCCGCAGCTGCCCTTGGAAAGCGCCGCGACGGTCTTGCCTCGAAAGTCCGGCCAGTCGCGGATTTCCGGATGGGCGATGAGGAAGAAGGCGAGTCCGCGATCGAGGGCGCTGCCGACGATCCGGATCCTTCTGCCTTGGCCGATCGCCGTCAGGCCGGGCGGTGTGCCGACCTCGCCGACGTCCACCTCGCCGCGCTCGACGGCGGCCGACATTTCCGGGCCGCCATAGACATTCTCGATGGTGAGGGTGATGCCTTCGCGGGCGAAGAAGCCGGCCTCGGCGCCAAAACGGGCGAGGACCGCGGCGTGCTTCGTGACGGCGCCATATCGGAACGATCGGGTCATGCCTGTTACCTCTGCGAATGGGGAAGCGGCGGGCGCGCTGGCAATTCGCGCAGCCGCTCGAGCGGCGAACGGAGACTGCCGGCGGAGTCGAGAGACGCGTCAGCCATCTGAAGTCAGCTCTCGCTCGCGCCTGGCGACGTCCGCCCGTCTTGCGAGAATTCGCTGGGCATTGCCGGAGGCGATCTTCTGGCGGTCGGCGCCAGCAACGCCGGCGGCCTCGAAGACGGCCGAGAGCCTGGCGTGCGTCACAGGCTCCGAGATCGGCCAGTCGCTGCCGACCAGCACGCGATCGACGCCGAGCACGGAAACGGCGAAGGCGAGGACGGCTGGATCGAGCCCCATGAAATCGAAATGGATGCGTGGTCGTGCGATGCCCCGTTCGCGCGTCGTCGCGCTGTACTGGGGCAGTTCGGCTGCCGCGATCACCAGCGCGCCCAGCCCGATGCCGGTGAAGACGAGGTCGAGATCCGGGTATTGCTCGACGATGCCGTTCTCCAGCACGGTGAGGAACGCCGTGCCGTTGACATGGCCGCGACCGAACGAATTGCCGGGCCGGCCGGCCGAGCGCGTCAATGCTTCCGTCGTTTCGGCGGCGACCGGGTGGACGAGGATCGGCACACCGAGCCGGTCCGCCGCCTCGAAGACCGGCCGCGTCGAGGGATGTCCCGCATAGACGCCGTTGCGGGCGGAATCGATGACGATGCCGACATGGCCGAGTTCGCGGATGGCGCGCTCCGCCTCAAGGGCAGCGGCCTCGCCGGAAAAGGCATCGACGGCGGCCAGGGCCGCGAGCCGGCCGGGATGCGCCGCCGCCAGCTCGGCCAGATAGTCGTTGTGCCGGCGGACCTCGTCATGATCGACCGGGCCGCGAATGCCGCTGATGCCCTCGATCGTCGAACTGAGCAGATTGAGCGCCACGCCGGCCTCGGCGCTCTCGCGCAGGAGGGCTTCTGGCGCGGTCAGCTTCGACACCCACGCCGCCTGCCAGGCGGCGTCGCGGGTGTTGGTGGCGATGGGCCGCGGCGCGCGCCACCATGGCGGCCGGATGTGGACGTGGAAGTCGATGACGGTCAGCGGGCCGTTGGACGCGTCTTGGGTCACGATCATTCCTTCATCATCGGGGTAGTTCAGACGGCGACACGGGCGAGGCCGGCGAGCGAGGCCAGGTCGGGCGAGAGGGCGCCGTTCAGCGCGAAATCGCCGACATAGGATTGGCGCCACCGCACAGGGTCATGCAGCGAATGGGTCCGAGAATTGCGCCACAGG
>JAFKJZ010000379.1 GCA_017305815.1 Hyphomicrobiales bacterium | reverse complement strand
CGCCGTCGCCCGCTTCGCTGCCGTCTCGTCCAGCGTCGTCAACGGCCTGGTCGAGCAGGGCGTGCTGGAGGCGGTGATGCTGCCGCCGCCGCCGCTGACCCTGCCGCCAGAGCCCGATCATGCCCGGCCGACCTTCGACCCCGGCCAGGCCGATGCCGCGGCGCTGCTGCGCGCCAGCGTCGACGAGGCGGCCTTCTCGGTGTCGCTGATCGACGGCGTCACCGGCTCCGGCAAGACGGAGGTCTATTTCGAGGCGCTGGCGGAAACGCTGCGGATGGGCAAGCAGGCGCTGGTGCTGCTGCCGGAAATCGCGCTTACCGTCGATTTTCTCGATCGCTTCGCCCGCCGCTTCGGCCATCGGCCGGCGGAATGGCACTCCGAGATGCCGGCGCGGCTGCGCGAGCGGGTCTGGCGCGGCGTCGCCACCGGCGAGGTGCAGGCGGTGGTCGGCGCCCGCTCGGCGCTATTCCTGCCTTTCCGCAAGCTTGGCCTCGTCGTCGTCGACGAGGAGCACGACACCGCCTACAAGCAGGAAGAGGGCGTCATCTACAACGCCCGCGACATGGCGGTGGTGCGCGGCCATCTCGGCGGCTTCCCGGTCGTGCTCGCCTCGGCGACGCCGTCGATCGAAAGCCGCGTCAACGCCGACCAGGGCCGCTATCGGCGCATCGTGCTCTCGGTGCGCTACGCGGCGGCGAAGCTGCCGGAGATCCAGCCGATCGACCTGCGCGTCGATGCGCCGGAGCGCGGCCAGTTCCTGGCGCCGTCGCTGGTCGCTGCGATCGGCGAGACGATCGCCAACAAGGGCCAGGCGCTGCTGTTCCTGAACCGTCGCGGCTATGCGCCGCTGACGCTCTGCCGGACCTGCGGCCACCGCTTCCAGTGCCCGAACTGCTCGACCTGGCTGGTCGACCACCGTTTTCGCGGCCAGCTCGTCTGTCATCATTGCGGCCATACCGAGCATCGGCCGGACCAGTGTCCGGTCTGCGACGCCGAGGACAGCCTCGTCGCCTGCGGCCCGGGCGTCGAGCGCGTCGCAGAGGAGGTCGCCAACCGTTTTCCAGAAGCGCGAAGAATCGTGCTGTCGAGCGACCTGCTCGGCGGGGTCAAGAAGATGCGCGAGGAGTTCGACGCGATCCGCAACGGCGCGGCCGATATCATCATCGGCACCCAGCTCGTCGCCAAGGGGCATAATTTCCCGCTGCTGGCGCTTGTCGGCGTCGTCGATGCCGATCTCGGCCTTGCACATGGCGATCCGAGGGCCGCCGAGCGCACCTTCCAGCTGCTGGCCCAGGTGACCGGCCGCGCCGGCCGCGCCGGCGGCGAAAGCCGGGCGCTCCTGCAGACCTACGCGCCGGAGCATCCCGTCATCGCGGCGATCGCCTCCGGGGATCGCGAGGCCTTCTATGCGCGCGAGATCGAGGCGCGACGACTTGCCGTGCTGCCGCCCTTCGGGCGGCTGGCCGGCATCATTGTCTCGGCCGCCGACCGGGCGACATCCTATGGCTATGCCATGGCGCTGCGCCGCACCGCGCCGGAGAGCGGGCCGGTCATGGTGCTCGGCCCGTCCGAGGCGCCTTTGGCGGTTTTGCGCGGTCGCCATCGCTTCCGCCTGCTCGTCCAGGCGCCGCGAGCTGTCGACCTGCAGGGCTTCCTGCGTGACTGGCTGGCGGAGGCGCCTGCCGTGCGCGGCAGCCTCCGCGTGCAGGTGGATATCGATCCGCAGAGCTTCCTCTGAGGCCCGTGGCCGCGCGTGCGGCCGCATTTGGCAAGATTCAAGGCCCGGGCCGTGTTGCGAGTCGCGGGATGCTGTGGTAACGAACGCGCGGCTTCGGGGAATGCCGTTTTTGACGGGTTCAACCCGTTGAAAAAATCTTCAATACGTTCAAGGCGTTGCGTGCAGCATCCGGACGAACCCGGAAGTGGGGGCGCGTCACAGAGCGAGGATCAGGTGGCAGAAGACAAAACTCTCGTATCAGGGGTCGCCGGGCGTTACGCGACGGCACTGTTTGATCTGGCCCTCGAGAGCGGCGCGCTCGACGCCGTCGATGCCGATCTGTCCCGTTTCACCGCTTTGCTGAGCGAGAGCGACGATCTCGTCCGCCTCGTGCAGAGCCCGGTCTTCGATGCCGACGAGCAGCTGCGCGCCATCTCGGCCGTGCTGACGAAGGCTGGCATCGGCGGGCTGGTCGGCAATTTCGTCAAGGTCGCGGCGAGCAATCGTCGCCTCTTCGCGGTTCCCGGCATGATCGCCGCCTTCCGGCAGCTTCTCGCCAAGCATCGCGGCGAAGTCACCGCCGAAGTCACCAGCGCTGAGCCGCTTTCCGAGACGCAGACCGCGGCGCTGAAGGAAGCGCTCAAGGCGCAGATCGGCAAGGACGTCACGCTTTCCCCGAATGTCGATCCGGCGTTGATCGGCGGCCTGGTCGTCAAGGTCGGCAG
>JAFKJZ010000378.1 GCA_017305815.1 Hyphomicrobiales bacterium | reverse complement strand
CTCGTCCGGCAGCGGCGGCGCCTCGCCCGGCCTGAGCCAGCCCTGCCGCTCCGCTCGCTTCGCCACCGCGACGTGGCTGACGCCATGCTGCGCGGCGATGTCCCGCAGCGGCAGCGCCGACGTTTCATAGGCGACGCGAACCGCCGCCCACTGGTCGAGGGTAAGCTCGGGCATCTCATGGCTCCCAGCTCGAGGGCGGCGTGTGTTCAAGCGAGTCGCGACGACGAGCGTGGGGAGAAACCTCTCGGATCTCACCGCCAGGCACCAGCGCCCGCCCCAACCTCCGCCGTCATCCCTGCGAAAGCAGGGATCCATGCAGCCGTGCATAGGCGTCAGGCCAACCCGGCAAAGATGGATCCCGGGTCAAGCCCGGGATGACGGCGAGCGCGTGAGAAACAGGGAAGCCAAAACCCGAGGCGGTCAGAAGCGACACGATCTCACCGATCCGGCGCCGCCATCCCCTGAACGCAACTCTTCGACCATGCCTGAACCCTAACGGAGCAGCGTCACGGTGTCAAGGATTATTTTCCTATGGCGATGCGACAAGGCTCAACGTCTCCCCGGCCGCACGTCCTGCTCCGGAGCTTCGGAAGCGCTTTCGCGGGAAATGGGCGACTGCTAGGCTGTCTGGGGAGAAGGTCTGGGGGAGGCATGCTTGCCGGCTGTTTTCGGGCTGTCCTATGAGCTGACGGTAGCGCTCCTGACGTTCGCCTGCCTCTGCGCAGCGTCGCTCGGCACCCTCCACGCCTATCCCCGCCTGCCGGCGCACTACCGCGACGACGAAACGCTGCAGACGGTGCGCCTTGTTGCCAACATCTTCGGCATGCTGAGCTCGCTCGTGCTCGGCTTGATGGTCTCCTCGGCCAACAGCAATTTCGAAGATGCCGACAAGGCGGTTCACGCCTATGCGACCGAAATCATCCTTTTGGACCACTCGCTGCGCGGGCTCGGCCAGGACGGGGCCGGGCTACGGACCGAACTCTCCGACTACGTCGCGACGATCGTCGGCTCGCGCGAGATCGAGCGGGCCGCCCTGCCGACGGAGAACCGGACGGCCGAGACCACGCTCCGCGACATCCGCGCCGGCCTCATCGCGCTGCCGCCAGGGGATCCGGCGTGGACCGAGGATCGCGACCAGGCCAAGGCGCATGTCGACACGCTGCTGCGCACGCGCTGGGGTCTGATCGAGCGCAAGGAAGCAACGATCCCCTTTCCGCTACTCGTCTCGCTCGTGCTCTGGCTGAGCATGACGATGGCGAGCCTCGGCTATCGCGCGCCGCGAAACTGGGCCGTCCGGACCATTTTCGTCGTCGCATCGCTGCTGCTTTCGGGCGCGATCCTGCTGATCCTCGACCTGGCCAATCCCTTCGACGGCCCGATCCAGGCGTCATCGGCGCCGTTCGTCCGCGCCCTCGCCGAGCTGAAGCTCTAGGCCAGCGCCGCCCCATTTCCGCTTCTCCGTCGCCGCTGGTGTGTGGTCTATAAGCGGACAACGATCGCCCGAACCATCGGGCGGCACGGGACTGCAACTCTTTGTCTGGTCGCGTTTTCTTCACGCGAACCGGTATCCACTTCGCTCGAAAACGCTTTAGGAAAATCCCTGGGAGGGGAACTCATGACCGATCTGCCGAGCTTCGACCTTACCGGCCGCACGGCCCTCGTCACCGGCGCCGCGCGCGGCCTCGGCCGCGCCACCGCGCTGGCGCTCGCCGCCGCCGGCGCCGATATCGCGCTCGGACTGCGCGACGCAAAGGCCGAGGCCGGGCTGGTCGCGGAGATCGAGGCGATGGGCCGCCGCGCCGTGCCGCTGCAGATGGACGTGCTCGACCTGAAGCAGGCCTATGCCGCCGTCGATGCGGCGATCGCCGCCCTCGGTCCTATCGACATCCTGGTCAACAACGCCGGCGGCGGCACCATCGGCCCGGTCGAGGATTTCACCGAGGAAGACTTCGATTTCACCGTCAACTTGACCGTCCGGTCGACCTTCTTCCTGTCGCAATATGTCGGCCGCCACATGATCGAGCGGAAGAGCGGCGCGATCATCAACATGGGCTCGCAGGCCGGCGCCATCGCGCTCCCGGGCGAGGCGATCTACTGCCTCAGCAAGGCGGCCGTCAGCCACATGACCAAGTGCTTCGCGGTCGAGTGGGGCAAGCACAATGTCCGCGTCAATTGCGTGGCGCCGACCTTCATCCGCACCGACGGCACCGCCGAGATGCTGTCCGATCCCGAATTCCACGCCGACGTGCTCGACCGCATCGCCGCGCTGCACCGGATCGGCGAGCCGAAGGAAGTCTCCGGCGTCGTCCTCTTCCTTGCCTCCGACGCCGCCTCGATGGTCACCGGCCAGACCATCCTCGTCGATGGCGGCTGGACGGCACGGTAACGCGCCGCCCCCCCCGATCTGACGCCCTGCCTCGACCGGATCGTTTTCGCCGGCCCGTTGCTCGCCGA
>JAFKJZ010000377.1 GCA_017305815.1 Hyphomicrobiales bacterium | reverse complement strand
CATGGAAGACGTCGCCGGCGGCGAGCGTATCGACCGGCGTGATCTTCGGCGCGGGCGTATGGCGAATGGGTCCGGCTTCGGTATCGCGCCAGAAGGTGCCGTCGCCGCCGGCTGTCACGGCCACGAACACGCCGGTTCGGGTATGCAGCGCCTGCACCGCCTCCGGCGCGGAGATCTCGTCGCCGCAGAGGATCGCGGCGGCGGGTTCCGAGGCGACGATGTGGCTGGCGAAGGGCAGCAGGCTCTCCAGAACCGGCCTTGCCGCCACATCGGCATCGAGGATGGCGGGAACGCCGGCCTCCCGGGCAGCCCGCAGCGCCATCGCGGCGGCGGCCGGCCAGCGGACATCCGCCAGAACGGCGTCGAAGCCGGCGATGTCGAAGGGTAGCGATTCCGGCGCCGTGGTGGCGCGTGGGTCGTAGAAGGGCACGATCATCCGCTCGCCGCGGGCGTCGACCAGGATGGTGGCGATCGCCGAGCGCGCGCCGGCGACGCGGCGGACGCCGGAGCAGTCGATGCCCTCGGCCGACAGTTCGGCGATCAGTTCCTGGCCCAGCATGTCGTCGCCGACGCTGGCCCAGAGCGCCACCTCGGCGCCCTGACGCTTGGCGGCGGTGGCGGCGCTCGACGCCATGCCGGCTGCGTTCTGCACGGCTTCGATCGGAATGAACTTGCCCGGCCCGCGCGGCAGGTCGTCCAGCCGGTAGATCGTGTCCTGCGTCAGCGCGCCGACGGAGAGGATGCGGGGAGGGCGGCTCATCTAGAGGACATAGCCGCGCTGGTGGGCGAGGGCCGCCATGACGCCGCGCAGTTCGGCGAGGCCGCGCAGGCGGCCGATGACGGGATAGCCGGGATGGGTGGGACGGGTGACATCGTCGATGAGCTCGTGGCCATGGTCGGGCCGGAACGGTAGCAGAGAATTCGGCAGCTCGGCATCGCGTCGACGCTGTTGTTCAGCGAGAAGCACGTCGCAGACGGCGACCATGTCGACATCGCCGCCGAGATGCTCGGCCTCCATGAACGAGCCGTCCGGATATTTGGTCACGTTGCGCAGGTGGACGAAGAAGATCTTGCTGGCGAAGCGCTTGGCGATCGCCGCGACATCGTTCTGCGGATTGGCGCCAAGCGAGCCGGTGCAGAGCGTCAGGCCGTTCGAGGACGACGGCACGGCGTTCAGGATGAAATCGATGTCGTCGGCGTTCTTGACGATGCGCGACAGGCCCATGAGGTCGCGCGGCGGGTCGTCCGGATGGATCGACATCACCACGCCGGCCTCTTCCGCCGCCGGCAGGACGTTTTCCAGGAACCGCACCAGGTTGGCGCGCAGCTTCGGGTGGTTCATCTCGGCCTGCTCGGCGAGCACGTCCCGCAGTTCCTCGATGCCGTAGCGTTTGAAGGCGCCCGGCAGGCCGGCCATGATGTTGGCGAGCAGCTTCGTCTTCGCCTCGGGCGGCGTCGTGTCCATCCATTCGCTGGCCCGCTGCAGCACGTCCTGGCCATAGTCGCGCTCGGCGCCGGGGCGTTGCAGCACATGGCAATCGAAGGCGGCGACCTCGTGGATGTTGCACTTCAGCGCCCGCGCACCGCCCGGCAGCGGCACGGCGAGATCGGTGCGGGTCCAGTCCAGCACGGTCATGAAGTTGTAGCAGACGGTGCGCACGCCGGCCTGGCCGAGATTGCGCAATGTCTGGCGGAAATTCCCGTAGAGCCGGTCGAGATCGCCGCGGCCGAGCTTGATGTCGTCATGCATCGGCACGCTCTCGACGACGCTCCAGGTGAGGCCGAGCGACGGGTCGGCCTCGATCATCGCCTTGCGCTCGAGGATCGCCTCCAGCGGCCAGACCTCGCCATAGGGAATGTCGTGCAGCGCGGTGACGATGCCGGTGGCCCCTGCCTGGCGCGCATGGGCGAGCGTGGCGGCATCGTTGGGGCCGAACCAGCGCCAGGTCTGTTCCATGGAATCCATCCGTCTCTGCGTGTCTGTCCGGCGCTTGGCGCGCCCCTGGGGTGGCGGTCGCGTTGCGCCGCTTTCGGGCGCTTGCTCGCGAGCCGTGGCATCTAACGGTAGGCTACCATGGTAGTCAACTGAGTCTTTTCACGATCGGTCTGGGGGCGGCGCGAAGAGGCGGCAGCCGGTACGGCGAAGCGTCTCGAACCGGGCGCGGGAGCGTGCCGCGGGGCCGGATGGCGACAAGCCTCGGTCCGGGCCCTATGCTGGCGGCGGAAGCTGGCCAAACGCGCCTGAGTCGCGCCGATCTTCTCGTGCCCGACCGGATCGCCGGGCCGGCGACAAGGCCACGGGGATCCATGACGTTTCGCTTCATTCACGCCGCCGACATCCATCTCGACAGCCCGCTGCGCGGCCTGGCGCGGCGCGGTGAACTGGCCGGCGTCTTCCGCGAGGCCTCGCGCCGCGCGCTTGAAAACCTCGTGCAGGCGGCGATCGAGGCGAAGG
>JAFKJZ010000376.1 GCA_017305815.1 Hyphomicrobiales bacterium | reverse complement strand
CGGTCGTCACCTCGGTCGAGGATCCGGACCTGCTTGGCCTCTATCCCGGCTCCGAGGCCGAGGGCGAAGGCGGCTCGGGCCGCATCGCCGAAACCGTCGCCTGGGGCCGCTCCGGCGACGGCGAGGCCGGCGACCTGATCGCGGTCTACCTGCTGCGCAATGGCACGGTGCTCGACCAGAGCCCGCCGCCGACGCTCTCCGGCGTCGTCAAGGTGATCGCGGTCTACGACTACCAGGCCCATGGCAACTACATCGTCCAGGGCTGTCGCGTCACCGCGCTGGGCAAAAGCGGCGGCGCGCAGGTGTTCTCGATCGAAGAGGGCATCGCCAATATCTACGGCTTCAAGACGACCCGCCTGACCGCGCTTCGTTTTGCCGAGGCCGAGCTCTACGACCTCGCCTCGGCCCAGAGCGAGCCGCATACCTTCGACGACGCCGGCACCGGCACGGCCAAGATCATGCTGAACCACGCGCCGCTCTCGGCGCTGGCCGTCGCCATGATCACCAAGGAGGTGACCGAGACCAAGACGCGCGGCACGCCGGCGAACTCGTCGGACCTGCTCGACAAGGATAATCCGCGCGCCATCCTGGAGGTGAAGTCGGGCGCGACGACCTACACCGCCGGCACCGACTACAATCTCTCCGGCGGCTCGATCTCCTGGGCGCCCGGCGGCGCCGAGCCGAGCTCGGGCCAGAGCTACACGGTCAAGTATCGCTACCTGGTCGCCGTCACGCCGACCGCCGTCGCCGACGATAGCGTCACACTCTCCGGCGGCGTGACCGGCACCGACCTCTTTCTGACCTACGACTGGAAGCTGCCGCGCGTCGACCTGCTCTGCCTCGACCAGGGTGGCTTGCCCGTCTACGTGAAGGGCCTCTCGGCCCGCTCGCGCCCGGTGGCGCCGGCGGCGGCCGACGATCTGCTGCCGCTCTGCACCGTCACCAACATCTGGACCGGCAAGCCGGAGATCGAGAACAGCGGCGTCCGTTCGGTGCCGTATTCGGAGCAGTGGCGCTACTATAATCGCCTGATCGATCTGATCGATCTGGTGTCGCTGGAGAAGCTGAAGCGCTCCATCGACACCAAGGATCCCGTCGCCAAGAAGGGCATGTTCGTCGACCCCTTCGTCGACGATCATTATCGCGATGCCGGCGCCGTGCAGACGGCGGCGGTGTTCGAAGGTTCCTGCCAGCTCGCGATCGATCCGACTTTCTATTCGGCCTCCCTCACGGCGCCCGCGCTGCTGGACTGGACCGAGGAAGTGGTGATCCGCCAGGAGCTGGCGACCGATTGCGTCCTGGTCAACCCGTACCAGAACTTCACGCCGCTGCCGATCAGCCTGGCGATCACGCCGTCGACCGACTTCTGGACCGAGACCTCGACGCAGTTCCTGTCGGCGCAGACGCAGCGCTTCGGCTCCGGCAACACCAGCCGCACGACGGTCTCGACCCGCGTCGTCGACCATCGCGAGGAAATGGTCGAGTTCCTGCGCCAGATCCCGGTCGCCTTCACGGTCAAGGGCTTCGGCAATGGCGAGATCCTCGCCTCGCTCACCTTCGACGGCATCGACGTCACGCCGCCGGGGCCGCTCGTCGCCGGCGCCGATGGCAGGGTGTCGGGCACCTTCACTATTCCCGCGAACGTCACCGCCGGGCAGAAGTCCGTCGTCGCCACCGGCGGCACCGGATCGAGCGGCTCGGCGTCCTTCGTCGGCCAGGGCAAGATCGACGTCACCGTCATGCAACGGGTGACGACGATCCAGTTCTGGAACGTGCAGCAGGAGGTGTTCCAGCAGACGCATGGCGTCGACCCGCAAGCCCAGACCGTCACCCTCGACGAAGGCCGGCACATCGCCGGCGTTGATATCAAGTTCTGCGCGATCGGCGATCGGACCAAGGCCTGCCTGGTCGAGGTCCGCACCGTCGAGAATGGCTGGCCGACCGGCGAGGTGCTGGCCGTCGCGCAGGTCGACATGGCGGCCGTCCTGGTCAATGCCTGGACCAATGTCCGCTTCGCGCTGCCGCTTTACCAGCCGGCCGGCACCGAGTTCGCCTTCGTGGTCAAGACCGACGATCCGCAGCATGCGATCGCGGCGGCGACCATGGGCTCGCTCGATGTCGCGAACCAAGCCTGGGTGTCGGCGCAGCCCTATACGATCGGGGTCCGGCTCTCGTCCTCGAACGCCAGCACCTGGACGGCACATCAGGACAGCGACCTGACGTTCCGGGTCGTGGTGGCGAAGTTCAACCCGGTGACGAAGGCCGTAAACCTTGGTTCCTTCGCCCTGATCGACTGCTCGGATCTGATCGTCAGCGGCACGGCGCTGCTGCCGACCGCCGAGACCAGCCTCTATTTCGAGGTCGAGCGCGCCTCCGGCGAGATCATCAAGCTGCTGCCGGATCAGGTGTTCGAGTTCACGGAGTACGTGACGGAGACGGTGCAGCTTCGCGCCATC
>JAFKJZ010000375.1 GCA_017305815.1 Hyphomicrobiales bacterium | reverse complement strand
TGCGCTGGCTCGGATCCTCGACCATTTCCTTCCACTGCGCGATCCAGCCGACGGTGCGGGCGAGCGCGAACAGCACGGTGAACATGGTCGTCGGGAAGCCGAGCGCCTTCAGCGTGATGCCGGAGTAGAAGTCGATGTTCGGGTAGAGCTTCTTCGAGACGAAGTACTCGTCGTGCAGAGCGATGCGCTCCAGCTCCAGCGCGACCTCGAGGATCGGGTCGTCGGTGATGCCGAGCTCGCCGAGAACCTCATGGCAGGTCTTCTGCATGATCTTCGCGCGCGGATCATAGTTCTTGTAGACGCGATGACCGAAGCCCATCAGGCGTAACGGATCGTTCTTGTCCTTGGCGCGGGCGATGAACTCGGGGATGCGGTCGACCGTGCCGATTTCCTGCAGCATGTTGAGCGCCGCTTCATTGGCGCCGCCATGGGCGGGACCCCAGAGGCAGGCGATGCCGGCCGCGATGCAGGCGAACGGGTTGGCGCCCGACGAGCCGGCGAGGCGGACCGTCGAGGTCGAGGCGTTCTGCTCATGGTCGGCGTGCAGGATGAAGATCCGGTCCATCGCGCGGGCGAGGATCGGGTTCACCTTGTACTCTTCCGCCGGTACGGCGAAGCACATGCGCAGGAAGTTCGACGCGTAGTCGAGCGAGTTCAGCGGGTAAACGAAGGGCTGGCCGACATGGTACTTGTAGGCCATGGCCGCGATCGTCGGCATCTTCGCGATCAGGCGGAGCGAGGCCACCATGCGCTGATGCGGGTCCGAGATATCGGTCGAGTCGTGGTAGAAGGCCGAAAGCGCGCCGACCACGCCGACCATGACGGACATCGGATGCGCGTCGCGGCGGAAGCCGGTGAAGAAGCGCGACATCTGCTCGTGCACCATCGTGTGATAGGTGACGCGCTGATCGAAATCGGCCTTCTGCGCGGCGGTCGGCAGGTCGCCGTAGAGCAGCAGGTAGCAGGTTTCGAGGAAGTCGCCGTTTTCGGCCAGCTGCTCGATCGGGTAACCGCGATAGAGCAGCACGCCCTTGTCGCCGTCGATGAAGGTGATCTTGCTGTCGCAGGCGCCGGTGGACGTAAATCCGGGGTCGTAGGTAAAGCGTCCGGTCTTGGAATAGAGCGATCCGATGTCGATGACGTCGGGTCCGAGGGTGCCTTGCTTGACGTCGAAGTCCCAGGACTCGCCACCGACTGTGAGTGTCGCTTTGGTTTCGCTCATGAAACCTACCCCCTTGAATAATTGTTCTGTTCGGGCGGTTGCTCGCGCGCCTGTCAGGATGTGGATTTGGCAGCGCTGCCGAGAATTTTACGGACCGATGGGTATCCGATTTATTGCAGCGCGGCAAGCGGTCCGAAACTGGCCTATAATAAGGCTTTGATATCAAAGAGAAGGGCGGGCGGGCCCGGATCGGACCCGCCCGCGCAACAGGTTTTTCAGCTGATCTGGTCGGCGATGCGGCCGAGGCTTTCCTCGCGGCCGAGAACGATCAGCACGTCGAAGATGCCGGGCGATGTCGCGCGTCCCGTCAGCGCCGCGCGGAGCGGCTGCGCGATCTTGCCGAGCTTCAGCTCGCGCGACTCGGCGAACGCCTTGACCGCCTCTTCCGTCGCCTCGACCGTCCAGTCGTTCACGCCGACCAGCACCTCGTGCACATCCTTCAGGAGCGCTCGGGCATTGCCGTCGAGGATGGTCGTCGCCTTCTCGTCCAGCGCAAGCGGACGCTGCACCATCAGGAAGTTGGCGCCGTCCTTGAGCTCGACCAGCGTCTTGGCGCGATCCTTCAGGCCCGGCAGGGCGAGACGGAGCTGTTCCAGCTTCTCCGGGGTCAGCTGCACCTCCATCGCCTCGCCGCCGGGCAGGTAGGGCAGCGTGTCGAGGAAGATCTTCATCAACGTCTCGTCGTCGGTCGCCCGCATGTAGTGACCGTTGAGGTTCTCCAGCTTGGCGAAGTCAAAGCGCGAGGCCGAACGGCCGACATCGACGATATCGAACCACTCGACCATCTGCTCGAGCGACATGATCTCGTCGTCGCCATGCGCCCAGCCGAGTCGGACCAGGTAGTTGCGCATCCCCTCGGGCAGGTAGCCCATGGCGCGGTAGGCGTCGACGCCGAGCGCGCCGTGGCGCTTCGACAGCTTGGCGCCGTCGGCGCCATGGATGAGCGGGATGTGCGACATCACCGGCACGTCCCAGCCCATGCCCTGGTAGATGATCATCTGGCGCGCGGCATTGGTCAGGTGGTCGTCGCCGCGAATGACGTGGGTGACGCCCATGTCGTGATCGTCGACGACGACGGAGAGCATGTAGGTCGGGTTGCCGTCCGAACGCAGCAGCACGAGATCGTCGAGATCCTTGTTCGGGATCGCGACGCGACCCTGTACGAGGTCCTCGATCACCGTCTCGCCCTCGAGCGGCGCCTTGATGCGGATGGCGGGCTTGACCCCGGCCGGCGCC
>JAFKJZ010000374.1 GCA_017305815.1 Hyphomicrobiales bacterium | reverse complement strand
GCGCGCTCGACACGGCTTCGGCCTATGCGCGCGAACATGGCCGGCCCGCGCCGGGCTCGGGCGTCGAGCGGTCGACGGGGGATCCCTATCTCCTGCACCAGTTCGGCTCGTTCTGGACCGACGCCGAGGCGGGCGCCGCCTTCCTGCGCCAGGTCGCTGAAGAGGTCCAGGACGGCTTCGACCGTCGTCGTACGATCACCCAGCCGGAGCGCGCCGCGCTCGGCGTCCGCGCCAGTGCCGTTCGCGCCTTCCTGACCAAGGTCGGCCTCGACGTGACGCCGCGCGTCTACGAGCTGACGGGCGCGCGCGCCTCGCACAATGATTTCGGCTTCGACCGCTTCTGGCGCGACATCCGCATCCACACACTGCACGACAGCCAGCACTACAAGCTGCGCGCGATCGGCGACTTCGCGCTGAACGGCGAAGCGCACGAGCCGCCGTCCTTCGCCTGATTGCCCGGATCCCCTGCGATGACCATCCAATCCCCCATCAAGATCGCGGCGCGCCCCCTGGTGCCGCCGCGCAATGACGATCACCTGCGGGCGCGCTCGCTGTTCGACCGGCCGCATTCGCCGCTGGAGGCGAAGTGGCTCGCCGTGGCGCGCGAGGTCTCGGCCGAATTCACCGCTGCCGCCGTCGAGGGCTACAAGACGCGCCGCCGCCCGACGGCGGAGATCGAGCGGCTGAAATCCTCCGGCCTCTCGACGCTGCTGATCCCGGAAGCGCAGGGTGGCGGCGGCGGCGACTGGCGCCTCGTCGTCGAGGTGATCCGCGAGATCGCCGCCGGCAACGGCTCGCTCGGCGTGCTGCTGACGCACCATTATTTCGGCATCGAGGGGCTCGGCTCGCTGCCCGAGCCGGCGCGCAGCCGCGCCTATGCCGAGGCCGTCACGACCAAGCCGTTTCGCGGCGTGATCGCCAATCCGCGCGATCCCGAGATCGTCGCGACGCCGATCGGCGGCGGCAAGTTCGCGCTGAACGGCCGCAAGAGCTTCTGCACCGGCGCCGCCTTCGCCGACATCATCGGCGCGCAGGTGCGCCGGGCCGATACGCGGCAATATGTGCTGGCGGTGCTGCGTCCGCCGCTCGAAGGCCTCGTCCATCAGGGTGACTGGGACAGCATCGGCCTGCCGCAGGGCGACAGCGGCTCGTTCACGCTCGACAACGTCATCGTCGACGAGAGCGACCTGCTCGCCTTTGGACCGGCGCCCGAGGGCGACGAGACGCCCGAGCCGAGCCTCGGCCCGCTCGGCGTGCCATCCGGCAATCTTGCCTTTTCGAACGTCTATCTCGGCACCGCCGTCGGGGCGCTCCGCGCCGCGCGCAGCTACATCCAGAACGAGACGCGGCCGTGGATCCTGTCGCCGGCCGACCGGGCGGCCGACGATCCGCTTGTTGTCAACGCCTTCGGCGATCTGTGGCTGCAGCTCGAATCGGCGCTTGCGGTCGCCAATCATGCCGCCGAACGGGTGCAGGCCGCCAAGAACCTGCCGCGCGAGGCACTGACCGAGGAACAGCTCGGCGAGCTTCGGGTGGTGGTGGCGGCGCTCAAGGTCGCCGCGACCCGCGCCAGCGTCGACATCACCTCGAAGATCTTCGAGCTGATGGGCGCGCGCGCGGCCGCCAACAAATACGGCTTCGACCGCTTCTGGCGCGATGCCCGCACCTACACGCTGCACAGCCCGGTCTTCTACAAGGTCCGTGAGCTCGGCGAATGGGGGCTCAACGGCGCCTATCCGCCCGCGACCTTCTACACCTGAGGGGAGGCGGGCCATGAACACGCATCAGAGCTTCGACCGTCTGCCCGGCTCCTATGACGCGGCCGAGCGACGTGCGCTCGCCGCCGAATATCGCGGCAGCTTCCTGCCGACGCGGCGGTCGCCCGTCCTGGACGATCCGGCGGAGGCGGTGCAGGTCGCCCGCCAGTTCGCCGCCGAGATCACTGAGACCTCGGCCGATCGCGAGATCGAGCCGATCCCGCCGCTGGTGGAACTGGAGCGGGCCTCGGCGCTCGGCCTGACGAGCCTGTTCGTGCCGCGCTCGCATGGCGGGCCGGAGGCCGGCTACTGGACGCTCGCCCAGGTGATCCGCACCGTCGCCGAGGCCAATCCGAGCGTCGCGCAGATCCTGATCGCGCAATATTCGCTCGGCGACGTCATCACCGACCAGGGCACGGCCGCGCAGAAGGACCACTTCCTGCCGCTGATCGTTGCGGGCGCCGCGCTCATTATGGCCGTTCTGACCCGACTGCCGCTTTTGGTGTGGGCCGGTGCTGCGCTCCTTGGCTGGATCGCAGGCGAGGTCATTGCCACCGACCCGGCGATACGCCCGCTACTTGATCGGCTTCTTGGCGGCGGAGTTACGCTCATTCTCGACTCAACGTCCGTATTGTTTGCGCAAATGCCGCATCTCGTATTCCGTGGTGAATTGGCCGAGATGGTATGCGGCGTGCTTGGAATGA
>JAFKJZ010000373.1 GCA_017305815.1 Hyphomicrobiales bacterium | reverse complement strand
ATCGTGCGCTGATCCGCTCGCTCGAGATGGGCGAGGGCGGGCTGCAGGACGGCATCGACAAGGATCTGGAAGCGATCGCGCAGGAGATCTCCGGCGCCGAGCGCCGCGCCATGGCGGCCGAGCGCGAGACGATCGACCGTCTCGTCGCGCATTGGCTGGCCGACCGGATCGGCGCGCATTTCTTCGGCCGCATCGCCGGCGTCACGCGCGCGGGCCTCTTCGTCAAGCTCGACGAGACCGGCGCCGACGGCTTCGTGCCGATCGGCTCGATCGGCTCCGATTTCTACCAGTTCGACGAGGCCCGCCAGGCCGTCATCGGCGCCCGCAATGGCGAGATGTTCCGGCTCGGCGATACGGTCGAGGTCAAGCTTGTCGAGGTGGCGCCGGTCGCCGGCGCGCTGCGCTTCGAGCTGATGTCCGACGGCAAGATGCTGCCGAAGGGCGAGCGCAAGGTCGCGGAGCGGGAGTTCCGCGGACGCGGCCGGCCGACGGGCGGTTCGTTCAAGGGACGGCCGGGGGGCAAGCGGCGGTAGATAATCTCGAATCCTTGAGGCAAGACACCGGCGCCTTTTGCCCCTATTAACCTTGGCGGGCCATAAGAGTCGCGGGCCGAGTTACGGGGCAGGAGAGGCATGGTTTCGCCGGATTACGAGACGCACGAAGTCATCAACCAGGTCGCGTTCCGCGTGGGCGCGAGCCTCTATGCGTCCGACCCGGTGCTGGCGGCCCTCGTCGAGGGATTGCCGCGGCCGGTCGTCGACGGGCTTGCAACCCATGGTCAGCAATGGGGTTCGGCCGAAATGGCCGACCTGGCGCGGCTCGCCAATGCCGTGCCGCCGGTGCTGAAGACGCATGACGCGTCCGGCCGCCGGGCCGACATGGTCGAGTTCCACCCCGCCTATCACGCGCTGATGCGGCGCAGCGTCGCCGCCGGCCTGCAGGCGTCGATCTGGGATGCCAGCGGCGACGAGGCCAGCGTCCGCGCCGTGGCGCGCGCCGCGCGCATCTACATGACCGCCCAGGTCGAGGCCGGCCATGTCGGTGCCATGTCGGTGACCAGCGCCAGCGTGGCGGCGCTCGCGCATGCGCCGAAGCTGGCCGAGACCTGGCTGCCGATGATCCGCTCGCGCCGCTACGATTCGCGCGTCATCCCCGCCGCGCAGAAGGCGGGCGCGCTGTTCGCCTTCGCCACCACCGAGAAGCAGGGCGGATCCGACCTGCGCGCCAGCTCCACCCGCGCCGACGCGTCGGGCGACGGCAGCTACCGCATCGTCGGCCACAAATGGTTCGTCTCCGCGCCGATGAGCGACGCGCTGATGGTCCTGGCGCAGACGCTGGAGGGGCTCTCCTTCTTCCTGGTGCCGCGCTTCCTGCCCGACGGCAAGCGCAACCCGATCCGCCTGACCCGGCTGAAGGACAAGCTCGGCACGCGCTCCAACGCGGTCGCCGAGATCGAATTCCCCGGCACCACCGGCTTCCTCGTCGGCGAGGCGGGCCGCGGCGTCGCCACCATCAACGAGACGGTGACGCTGACCCGCGTCGACAGCGCGCTCACCTCCGCCGGCATCTCGCGCGCGGCGCTGGCGGAGGCGGTGCACTATGCCCGCCATCGCAAGGCCTTCGGCGCGCCGCTGATCGACCAGCCGCTGATGACCCGCGTGCTCGCCGACATGGCGCTCGACGTCACCGCGTCGGCGGCGCTCGCCTTCCGTCTCGCCGAGGCGGTCGACCGCTCGCATGACGATCCGGTCGAGGCCGCCTTCGCCCGGCTGATGACGCCGGTGGTCAAGTACTGGATCACCAAGGTGACGCCGGCCGTGGTCGCCGAGGCGATCGAATGCACCGGCGGCAACGGCTTCGTCGAGGACAACCACCTGGCGCGGCTCTATCGCGACGCGCTGGCGCCGGCGCTGGCCGACGGTCCCGGCAACGTGCTTTGCCTCGACGTGCTGCGCATCCTGCGCCGTTCGTCGGATTCGCTCGAGGCCGTGCTCCGCGTGATCGAGGACGGGCTCGGCCAGGCCGCCCGCTCGACGCTCAACGTGCTGCGCGCGGCGACCGCCGTGGCGCTGGCCGACGAGGGCTCGGCCCGCATCCTGGTCGAGCAGCTCGCCATGACCGTCGCCGCCGCAGCCATGCGCCGCCGCTTTCCGGCCGTGGTCGCCGACGCCTTCCTGGAATCGCGCCTCGGCAAGCCGTGGCGTTCGACCTACGGGATGCTCGACGCGCGCTTCGATGCGCGCGCCTTCGTCGACTATATCTGCCCGAGGGGCTGATCCGGATCGTCCTCGCGCGCGGCCTCGGCGTCGCGCGCGAGCTTCTGCAGACGGTCGAGCGCGCCCTGCAGGATGAAGGCCGCCGCCATCTTGGCGACCAGCTCGCCGCGCCGCTTGCGGCTGGTATCGGCCTCGAGCAGCGTCCGCGTCTCCGCCACCGTCGACAGCCGCTCGTCCCAGAACGACAC
>JAFKJZ010000340.1 GCA_017305815.1 Hyphomicrobiales bacterium | reverse complement strand
CCGAGGCTTACATCCTGACGAAGGAAGAGGGTGGCCGTCACACGCCGTTCTTCACCAACTACCGTCCGCAGTTCTACTTCCGCACGACCGACGTGACGGGCGTGGTGACGCTGCCGGAAGGCGTCGAGATGGTGATGCCGGGCGACAACGTCGCGCTGGGCATCAAGCTCATCGCGCCGATCGCCATGGACGTGGGCCAGCGCTTCACGATCCGCGAAGGCGGCCGCACCGTGGGTGCCGGCGTCGTCGCCAGCATCATTAAGTAAGTCGGAAGATCCGGACCGGGCGCGCGGATACGTCGCGCGCCCATGTCACCTGAGGACAGAAATCGATGAACGGTCAGAATATCCGGATCCGGCTCAAAGCGTTCGACCATCGCATTCTCGATGCGTCGACGCGTGAGATCGTAAACACGGCGAAGCGTACCGGCGCGCGCGTTGTTGGCCCGGTGCCACTTCCCACGCAGATTGAGAAGTTCACCGTGAATCGGTCGCCGCATATCGACAAGAAGAGCCGTGAGCAGTTCGAGATGCGCACGCATAAGCGTCTTCTCGACATCGTCGACCCCACCCCGCAGACCGTGGACGCGCTGATGAAGCTCGACCTGGCGGCCGGTGTGGACGTCGAAATTAAGCTCTGAGGCGAGCGAGGATAGAATGCGCTCTGGATTGATCGCACAGAAGGTGGGCATGACCCGCATCTACACGGATGCGGGCGAGCAGGTGCCGGTGACGGTGCTGAAGCTGGACAACTGCCAGGTTGTTGCTCATCGGACGGAAGATAAGAACGGGTACACCGCGGTCCAGCTCGGAAGCGGACTCGCCAAGGTGAAGAACACGCCGAAGGCTGAGCGTGGTCATTTCGCCAAGGCCGAGGTCGAGCCGAAGCGCAAGGTCACGGAGTTCCGTGTGAGCCCGGACAACCTCATCGAGGTTGGCGCCGAACTCACCGCCGAGCATTTCGTCGTCGGCCAGTTCGTCGACGTCAGCGGCACCTCGATCGGTAAGGGTTTTGCCGGTGTCATGAAGCGCCACAACTTCGGTGGTGGCCGCGCGACCCACGGTAACTCGGTATCGCATCGTGTTCACGGTTCGACTGGCCAGCGCCAGGACCCGGGCAAGGTGTTCAAGAACAAGAAGATGGCTGGTCACATGGGCGACGTCCGCGTGACCACTCAGAACCTCAAGGTCGTTCGCACGGATGTCGAGCGCGGCCTGATCATGGTCGAGGGTGCCGTTCCCGGCGCCAAGGGCGGCTGGATCGAGGTTCGCGATGCGGTCAAGCGCGCGCTCCCCAAGGATGTCCCGGTTCCGGGCGCCTTCCGGAAGCTCGGTGCGACGGCTGAAGCTGCGGTCGAAGCGAAGGAGGCCGAATGATGGATATTAAGGTCACCAAGCTCGACGGTACGGCTGCTGGCGAGATCTCGCTCTCGGACGAGATCTTCGGTCTCGAGCCGCGCGGCGATATCCTGCACCGCATGGTTCGCTGGCAGCTCGCCAAGCGCCAGGCCGGCACGCACAAGTCGAAGGGTCGCTCGGAGATCTCCGGCACGACCAAGAAGATGTACAAGCAGAAGGGCACCGGCGGCGCACGCCACGGCGCCAAGACTGCGCCGCAGTTCCGCGGCGGCGGCAAGGCCTTCGGTCCGGTGGTGCGCAGCCATGCGCACGACCTGACCAAGAAGTTCCGCCAGCTGGCGCTGAAGCACGCGCTCTCGGCCAAGGCCCGCGGCGACAACCTGGTCATCGTTTCGGACATCGCCATCGATGCGCCGAAGACCAAGGCGGTCAAGGAAAACCTTGCCAAGCTCGGCTGGGCCAACGCGCTGATCATCGACGGCGCTTCGGTCAACGAGAACTTCGGGCTTGCTACCCGGAACGTCCCGCATATCGACGTTCTGCCGGTGCAGGGCATCAACGTGTACGACATTCTGCGCCGCGAGAAGCTCGTGCTGACCAAGGCTGCGGTCGAGGCGCTGCAGGAGCGGTTCAAATGAGCGATCTGTCGCATTACGACATCATCCGCAGCCCGGTGCTGAGCGAGAAGTCGACCATTGCCACCGAACAGAGCAAGGTCGTCTTCAACGTTCTGAAGACCGCGACGAAGCCCGAAATCAAGGCGGCTGTCGAAGCGCTGTTCAAGGTCAAGGTCACGGGTGTGAACACCCTCGTCCGCAAGGGCAAGGTGAAGCGCTTCCGCGGTATCGTGGGCAAGCAGAGCGACGTCAAGAAGGCGATCGTGACGCTTGCTGAAGGTCAGTCGATCGACGTTTCTACCGGTCTCTGACGCGAAAAGAATAGGCTGAAGCCATGGCTCTCAAGCACTACAAGCCGACTACGCCGGGACAGCGCCAGCTTGTTCTCGTCGATCGTTCGGAGCTCTACGCCGGCAAGCCCGTCAAGGGCCTGACGGTTGGTCTCCGCCAGAGCGGCGGTCGCAACAATCTCGGACGAGTCACGGCCTATGGCCGTGGCGGTGGCCACAAGCGTTCCTATCGCCTGATCGACTTCAAGCGTAACAAGCGCGACATCCCCGCCGTCGTCGAGCGGATCGAGTACGATCCGAACCGTACGGCGTTCATCGCCCTCATCAAGTATGAGGATGGCGAGCTCAGCTACATCCTGGCGCCGCAGCGTCTGGCCGTTGGCGACAAGGTGATCTCGGCGGCCCAGGCCGACGTGAAGCCGGGCAACGCGATGCCGCTCGGTGCGATGCCGGTCGGCACGATTGTCCACAACGTCGAGATGAAGCCGGGCAAGGGCGGTCAGATCGCCCGTTCGGCCGGTGCTTATGCACAGTATGTTGGCCGCGACGGCGCCATGGCGATCCTGCGCCTGAACTCGGGCGAACAGCGCCTGGTCTCGCAGACCTGCATGGCCACGATCGGTGCGGTTTCGAACCCGGACCACGCCAACATCTCGCTCGGCAAGGCCGGTCGTAACCGTTGGCTTGGCAAGCGTCCGAGCGTCCGTGGCGTCGCCATGAACCCGGTCGACCATCCGCACGGCGGTGGTGAAGGCCGGACCTCGGGTGGCCGTCATCCGGTCACGCCGTGGGGCAAGCCGACCAAGGGCAAGAAGACCCGCAACAACAAGTCGACCGACAAGTTCATCGCGCGCAGCCGTCATCTGCGCAAGAGCAAGTAAGAGAGGGGCTGTCCGTGGCTCGTTCTATTTGGAAAGGCCCGTTCGTCGACGGCTATCTCCTCCGCAAGGCCGAGAAGAGCCGCTCTTCGGGTCGTGGCGAGGTGATCAAGATCTGGAGCCGTCGCTCCACGATCCTGCCCCAGTTTGTGGGCTTGACGTTTGGCGTCTATAACGGCCAGAAGCACGTTCCGGTCATCGTCAACGAGGACATGGTCGGTCACAAGTTCGGCGAGTTCTCGCCGAGCCGGACCTACTATGGCCACACGGCCGACAAGAAGGCGAAGAGGAAGTAACATGGGCAAGCCGAAGCGCGAACGCGCGCTGAAAGACAACGAGGCCCGCGCGATCACGCGCATGATCCGTGTCTCTCCGCGCAAGCTCAACCTTGTCGCCCAGCTGATCCGCGGCAAGAAGGCCAGCACGGCGCTCGCCGACCTGACCTTCTCCGAGAAGCGGATTGCGCGTGACGTAAAGAAGACGCTGGAATCCGCGATCGCAAACGCCGAGAACAATCACGATCTCGACGTTGATTCGCTGGTGGTCGCCGAGGCATTCGTCGGCAAGGCCCTGGTGATGAAGCGCTGGACGCCGCGGGCTCGCGGTCGCGTCGGCCGGATCGAGAAGCCGTTTTCGCACCTGACCATCGTGGTGCGTGAGACCGAGGAGGCTGCATAATGGGCCAGAAAGTCAATCCGATTGGCCTCCGCCTCGGTATCAACCGGACGTGGGACAGCCGCTGGTTCGCCAACAAGGGCGAATACGGCAAGCTGCTCCATGAGGACATCCGCATCCGCGAGATGCTCTTGGTCGAGCTGAAGCAGGCGGCGGTCTCCAAGATCGTCATCGAGCGTCCGCACCGCAAGTGCCGCGTCACGATCTACTCGGCTCGTCCGGGCATCGTGATCGGCAAGAAGGGCGCCGACATCGAGAAGCTGCGCAAGCTGGTCGGCAAGCTGACCGACAGCGAAGTGCATCTGAACATCGTCGAAGTCCGCAAGCCGGAGATCGACGCGACCCTGGTCGCGGCCTCGATCGCCCAGCAGCTGGAGCGCCGCGTCGCGTTCCGCCGCGCCATGAAGCGCGCCGTCCAGTCGGCGATGCGTCTCGGCGCCCAGGGCATCCGCATCAACGCCGGTGGCCGTCTTGGTGGCGCGGAAATCGCCCGCCTCGAGTGGTACCGCGAGGGTCGGGTTCCGCTGCACACGCTGCGCGCTGACATCGACTACGGCACCGCGACCGCCCACACGGCCTATGGCACGTGCGGTATCAAGGTGTGGATCTTCAAGGGTGAAATCCTCGAGCACGATCCGATGGCTTCCGAGCGTCGCCTGACTGAGGGTAACGAGCAGGGCTCGAATACTCGTCGTCGCGACGCCGCGGCCTAATCGGTCGGAACTGAGGGCGAGAGAGAACAGAAATGCTGCAACCGAAGCGCACCAAGTTCCGCAAGCAGTTCAAGGGCCGTATCCATGGCGTCGCCAAGGGTGGTACGGATCTGAACTTCGGCGGGTTCGGCCTCAAGGCCCTGGAGCCGGAACGCGTCACGGCGCGACAGATCGAAGCGGCGCGCCGCGCGATCACTCGTGCTATGAAGCGCGCGGGACGCGTGTGGATCCGGATTTTCCCGGATGTGCCCGTCACGTCGAAGCCGACCGAAGTCCGAATGGGTAAGGGTAAGGGCGCCCCGGAATACTGGGCGTCCCGCGTCAAGCCTGGCCGGATCATGTTTGAGATCGACGGTGTCGACGAGGAGACCGCCCGTGAGGCGCTCCGTCTCGGCGCGGCGAAGCTCCCGATCAAGACGCGCTTCGTACAGCGCATCGCCGATTGATCGGCGAACGGACGAGGATAGGGCCATGAAGGCGAAAGACGTTCGGCTGCAGACCGCCGATCAGCTCGAAACCGAGCTCGGAAACCTGAAGAAGGAGCAGTTCAACCTGCGCTTTCAGCGGGCGACCGGCCAGCTCGAAAACACGGCGCGTGTCCGGCAGGTTCGCCGCGACATCGCCAGGATCAAGACCATCGCTGCGCAGAAGAGCGCGGCGGACAAGCGCTGAGGAGGCGAGCATGCCGAAACGCGTTCTGCAGGGCAGCGTCGTCAGCGACAAGACCGACAAGACTGTCGTTGTTCTCGTCGAGCGTCGCTTCACGCATCCGGTCTTGAAGAAGACCGTGCGTCGGACGAAGAAGTACCACGCGCATGACGAAGGCAACGTTCACAAGATTGGCGACCTGGTCTCCATCGAAGAGACGGCGCCGATTTCGAAGAACAAGCGCTGGATCGTTGTCGGTACCGAGCAGTCGGGCGACAAGTAAGGCACTGGATAAGGTTCGTTGCTGCTGATCCCTTCGGGTCGGTGGCAACCATAAAAGTAGGCGGCCAGTCATGATTCAGATGCAGACTAACCTCGACGTGGCGGATAATTCCGGCGCTCGTCGTGTGATGTGCATCAAGGTTCTCGGCGGTTCCAAGCGGAAGTACGCCTCGGTCGGCGACATCATCGTTGTGTCGATCAAGGAGGCGATCCCGCGGGGTCGCGTGAAGAAGGGCGACGTCATGAAGGCGGTCGTCGTTCGCACAGCCAAGGATATTCGTCGTCCGGATGGCAGCGTCATCCGTTTCGACAAGAATGCGGCGGTTCTGATCAACAACCAGAAGGAGCCGATCGGGACTCGTATCTTCGGGCCGGTTCCGCGTGAGCTTCGCGCGAAGAACCACATGAAGATCATCTCGCTCGCGCCGGAGGTGCTGTGATGGCTGCCAAGATCAAGAAGGGCGACAACGTCGTCGTCCTCGCAGGCAAGGATAAAGGTAAGTCGGGCGAAGTGCTTCGCGTGATCCCGTCGGAAGACCGCGCCGTCGTGCGTGGCGTCAACGTCGGTCGCAAGCACCAGAAGCAGACGGCGAGCGAGCAGGGCGGCATCGTCGCCAAGGAGCTCCCGATCCATCTGTCGAACATCGCCCTGGCTGATCCCAAGGATGGCAAGCCGACTCGCGTCGGTTTCCAGGTGACCGAAGACGGGCGCAAACAACGCGTCGCAAAGCGTTCGGGAGATGTGATCGATGGCTGAGGCAGCTTACGAGCCGCGGCTCAAGAAGTTTTATGAAGACGAAGTACGGGCGAAGCTCGTCGAGGAATTCGGGTACAAGAACCCGATGCAGGTTCCTCGTCTCGAGAAGATCGTGCTGAACATGGGCGTTGGCGAAGCCGTCAACGATTCCAAGAAGGTCGGCACCGCCCTTGGTGACCTGGCGCTCATCGCTGGCCAGAAGCCGGCCGTGACGAAGGCTTCGAAGTCCATTGCGACGTTCAAGCTGCGCGAGAACATGCCGATCGGTGGCAAGGTCACGCTGCGCAAGGCGCGCATGTACGAGTTCCTCGACCGCCTGGTCACGATCGCGCTGCCGCGCGTCCGTGACTTCCGCGGCCTGAACCCGAAGAGCTTTGATGGTCGTGGCAACTTCGCCATGGGCATCAAGGAGCACCTGATTTTCCCGGAGATCAATTACGACAAGATTGATCAGGTCTGGGGAATGGACGTGATCGTCTGCACCACGGCCAAGACCGACGAGGAAGCTCGCGCCCTTCTGAAGGCGCTGAACTTCCCGTTCCGCCAGTAACCGGTGCCGGGATAGGACGAGGGACAATCGATGGCTAAGAAGAGCTCGATCGAGAAGAACAACCGGCGCCGCAAGCTTGCCAAGCAGTATGCCGGCAAGCGCGACCGCCTGAAGGCTGTGGCAAATGACGAGAGCCTGTCGCTCGAGGAGCGCTTCCAGGCGCGCCTCAAGCTGGCGGAGCTGCCGCGGAACGCGTCCGAGACGCGCATCCGCAATCGTTGCGAAGTGACGGGCCGCCCGCGCGGTGTCTATCGCAAGCTGATGATGTCGCGTATTGCATTGCGCGAACTCGGGTCGCTGGGGTTGATCCCGGGCCTCGTCAAGTCGAGCTGGTAAGGAGCACGGTCCGATGACAATGACCGATCCTCTGGGTGATATGCTCACCCGCATCCGCAATGCTCAGATGCGCCGGCAGTCGAAGGTTTCGACGCCGTCCTCGAAGCTGCGTTCGAACGTTCTCGGTGTTCTGCAGTCGGAAGGCTACATTCGTGGCTTTGCGGACTCGGTGGATGGCGAAGGCCGTCCGGTGATCGAGATCGAACTGAAGTATTATGATGGCGAGCCAGTGATCCGCACCATCGAGCGTGTCTCGAAGCCGGGTCGCCGGGTCTATGCCTCGGTAAAGAACATCCCGCAGGTCAAGAATGGCCTCGGCGTGTCCATCCTGTCGACGCCGAAGGGCGTGATGTCGGATTCGGATGCCCGCGACCAGAATGTCGGCGGTGAGGTTCTTTGCCAGGTATTCTGATCTGGCTGATGGCGAAACACGAACCGGACGGATTAGTCTGATGTCTCGTATTGGTAAGAAGCCGGTGGCCGTGCCCAAGGGCGTTACGGCTACGATCAACGGCCAGACGGTGTCGGTGAAGGGTCCGAAGGGCGAGCTGTCCTTCGACTTCACGGATCACGTCGCAGTGGAACTGACGGAAGCGGGCGTTCAGGTCGCCCCGCGTGATGACAGCAAGCCGGCTCGCGCCGCTTGGGGCATGTCGCGCACCATGATTTCGAACCTGATGAAGGGCGTGAGCGAGGGCTTCTCCAAGAAGCTCGAGATCAACGGCGTGGGTTACCGCGCCGCCGTCCAGGGTTCGAACCTGCAGCTCGCGCTTGGCTACAGCCATGACGTGATCTACGCGATCCCGGAAGGCATCAAGATCGAGACCCCGCGTCCGGTCGAGATCATCGTCTCGGGCATCGACAAGCAGAAGGTCGGCCAGGTTGCGGCCGAGATCCGCGAGTATCGCAGCCCCGAGCCGTACAAGGGCAAGGGCGTCAAGTACGCAACCGAAACTATCTTCCGCAAGGAAGGTAAGAAGAAGTAACGGAGACGGTCATGGCCAATATTCAGCAGGAACGCCGCGCTGCGCGCGTCCGCCGTGCGCTCCGCAAGGTTGCGAACGGACGGCCCCGGTTGAGCGTCTACCGCTCGTCGGAGCACATCTACGCCCAGGTGATCGACGACGCCGAAGGGCGTACGCTCGCCGCGGCTTCGACCCTCGAGAAGGACCTTCGTGGTTCGCTCAAGACGGGTGCCGACAAGGCAGCCGCCGAGGCGGTCGGCAAGCTCGTCGCAGAGCGCGCCAAGGCAGCCGGCGTTACGCAGGTCATCTTCGACCGCGGCGGTTACCTTTTTCATGGCCGCGTGAAGGCGCTGGCTGACGGCGCTCGCGAGGGCGGTCTCGACTTCTGATGCGCTGAGGCGCGTCATCACGAAACACAGGACGATTGGATCTTTCGATGGCCAGAGAGCAGCGGGAAGAGCGCGACAGCGAATTCGTCGACAAGCTCGTTCACATCAATCGCGTCGCGAAGGTGGTGAAGGGCGGACGGCGGTTCGGCTTCGCAGCCCTCGTCGTCGTCGGCGACCAGAAGGGCCGGGTCGGTTTCGGCCACGGCAAGGCGCGTGAAGTGCCTGAAGCAATCCGCAAGGCGACGGAAGCCGCGAAGCGCAGCCTGGTTCGGGTTCCGCTGCGCGAGGGACGTACGCTTCACCATGACGTGTTCGGTCGCCACGGCGCCGGCAAGGTCTTCCTGCGCGCCGCAGCGCCGGGTACCGGCATCATCGCCGGCGGCCCGATGCGCGCCGTGTTCGAGACCCTCGGTGTCCAGGACGTCGTCGCCAAGTCGATGGGTTCGTCGAACCCGTACAACATGGTGCGCGCCACGTTCGCAGCCCTGAATGCCGAAGACAGCCCGCGCAGCGTCGCGGCCCGTCGTGGCATCAAGGTTTCGGCACTGCAGGCCCGTCGCGGCGGCGAAGTCGACGCTTCCGCCGAGGCGTGAGCGCCCGATTGAATTCGAGGATTTGACCAAATGGCCAAGAAATCTGAAGGCGCCGCCAAGACGATTACCGTCGAGCAGACCGGCAGCCCGATCCGTCGCCCGGTCGAGCAGCGTGCTACGCTGATCGGCCTCGGCCTCAACAGGATCCGTCGCCGTTCGACGCTGCAGGATACCCCTGCGGTTCGCGGCATGATCGCCAAGGTGGCTCACCTCGTCCGCGTTGTGGACGAGGCCTGAGCCCAGAAGGACCAGTTCGATGAAGCTCAACGAGATCAACGACAACCCGGGCTCCAGCAAGAACCGCATGCGCGTCGGACGCGGTATCGGTTCGGGCAAGGGCAAGACCGGTGGTCGCGGCGTCAAGGGCCAGAAGTCGCGCACGGGCGTGGCGATCAAGGGCTTTGAAGGCGGCCAGATGCCGCTGCATCGGCGTCTGCCGAAGCGCGGCTTCACCAACATCTTCGCCAAGGACTACAACGAGGTCAGCCTCGCTCGCGTCCAGGCGGCGATCGATGCGGGCAAGCTCGATGCGAAGAAGCCGGTGACGGTCGAAGCGCTGAAGGAAGCCGGCGTTCTGCGTCGCGTCCGGGACGGCGTTCGCCTCCTCGGCGTCGGCGAACTCAAGGTCGCCGTCAACTTCGAGATCGCTGGCGCGTCTAAGCCGGCCATCGAAGCGGTCGAGAAGGCTGGCGGTTCCGTCAAGCTGCTCGCCGCCCAGGCAGAAAAGACGGACGCAGAGTAAACTGCGTCGTTCGGGGAGGGGCGCCGCTTGTCGCGGCGCCTCCGAGAGACCACTTGATGCCCGGCAGGGGCATTGGGGCCCGGTTTCCGGGCCCGAACGGAGCGGCGAATGGCATCAGCGGCTGAACAACTGGCGGCCAATCTCAATTTTGGCGCCTTCGCCAAAGCCGAGGCTCTGAAGAAGCGCATCTGGTTCACGCTGGGTGCGCTGCTCGTCTATCGGCTCGGCACCTATATTCCGCTTCCCGGCATCAATCCGGAAGCGCTGGCTAGCGCCTTCAGCAATCAGCAGTCCGGCATCCTGGGCCTGTTCAACATGTTCTCCGGCGGTGCCGTCGGACGCATGGCGATCTTCGCGCTCGGCATCATGCCGTACATCTCGGCGTCGATCATCATCCAGCTGATGACGTCGATCGTCCCCTCTCTCGAAGCCTTGAAGAAGGAAGGGGAGGCGGGTCGCAAGATCATCAATCAGTACACGCGCTACGGCACGGTCCTTCTCGCGCTCGTGCAGGCCTACGGCATTTCGGTAGGTCTCGAGGGCGGCAGCAACATCGTCATCGATCCCGGCATGTTCTTCCGGATCTCGACGGTGATCACGCTGACCGGCGGCACGATGTTCCTGATGTGGATCGGCGAGCAGATCACCTCGCGCGGCATCGGCAACGGCATTTCGCTGATCATCTTCGCCGGCATCGTCGCCAACATCCCGCACGCCCTGATCGGCATGCTGGAACTCGGCCGCCAGGGCGCTCTGCCGACCTGGGTCATCCTGGCCGTGGCCGTCGTCGCCGTCGTCGCGATCGCCTTCATCGTGTTCATGGAGCGCGCCCAGCGCCGCCTCATCATCCAGTATCCGAAGCGCCAGGTTGGCAATCGGATGTTCCAGGGTGAGTCGTCGCACCTGCCGCTGAAGCTCAACACGTCGGGCGTCATTCCGCCGATCTTCGCGTCGTCGCTGCTGCTGCTGCCGGCCACCATCGCCAACTTCACGGCCCAGGGCGGCGCGCCCGGCTGGCTGACCTCGACGGTGGCGCTGCTTGGCCATGGCACCGTGCTCTACATGCTGCTGTACGCGGCGATGATCATCTTCTTTGCCTTCTTCTACACGGCGATCGTGTTCAATCCGACCGACACGGCCGACAATCTGAAGAAGCATGGCGGGTTCATTCCGGGTATTCGTCCGGGCCAGAGGACGGCCGAGTACATCGACTACGTGCTGACGCGCATCACGCTTCTCGGCGCGATCTACCTGGTGATCGTCTGTCTGCTGCCTGAAGCGCTGATCTCGGCCACCCACGTTCCGTTCTACTTTGGCGGTACATCGCTGCTCATCGTCGTCAACGTGACGATGGCTATGGTGTCGCAGGTCCAGGGCCACCTGTTGGCGCATCAGTATGAGGGCTTGGTCAAGAAGTCCAAGCTCCGGGGGAAAAGGCGATGAGACTGATCCTGCTCGGACCACCAGGAGCGGGTAAGGGTACGCAGTCGGCTCGTCTTGTGAAGCGTTACGGAATTCCGCAGCTGTCCACCGGCGACATGCTGCGGGCCGCCGTCGCGGCCGGAACGCCGATCGGCCTGCAGGCCAAGGCGATCATGGACGCCGGCAACCTGGTTCCCGACGAGGTCGTCGTCGGGATCGTTGCGGAGCGGATCGAGGAAGCGGATGCCCGCAAGGGCTTCATCCTCGACGGCTTTCCCCGCACGATCGCCCAGGCGGACGCGCTCGAGAAGATGCTGGCGAGCAAGGGCGTCAAGCTCGATGCCGTCGTCGAGCTCAAGGTCGATCAGTCCAAGCTGACGGATCGAATCACCAAGCGCGCCGACGAGACCCGCGCCCGCGGCGAACCGGTCCGGAAGGACGACGATCCGGAGGTCTTCAAGACCCGGCTCGCCGCCTATAACCGGGATACGGCGGTGATCTCGCCTTACTACAAGTCGGGCGGTCGCCTGATCGAGATCGATGGCATGCGTTCGATCGACGAGGTTTCGTCGGAAATCGAGAGCACGCTGGATAGACTTGACGAACAGGTCGAGAGTCGATAAGGCTCGCGACCTGCTGCAAACGGGTTATGGCGTTCCCTGACATTTCAGGGGACGGCATTGCTTGTTTGCGCAAGAGCATGCCCGCACGAGCCGGCCTCCACCGGACGCGGGATTTCGAGGCGCCGACGAAAAGTTTCGTCGGCTGGAGATGGAGACGGCAGTGGCCCGTATTGCAGGCGTAAACATCCCGACGAACAAGCGCGTCATCATCGCGCTCCAGTACATCCACGGGATCGGCGCGAAGAACGCGCTCGACATCATCACCAAGACGAACATCGCTCCCGAGCGTCGCGTCAACGAGCTCACGGATGCCGAAGTTCTGGCGATCCGCGAGGCGATCGACCGCGACTACGTCGTGGAAGGCGATCTCCGTCGCGAAGTCGCGATGAACATCAAGCGGCTTATGGACCTCGGCTGCTACCGCGGCCTGCGTCATCGCCGTGGTCTTCCGGTTCGCGGCCAGCGCACGCACACCAATGCGCGCACCCGCAAGGGTCCGGCCAAGCCGATCGCCGGCAAGAAGAAGTAATAATCATAGAGTTCGGGGCGCTAGGCCCCCGGTGGAGCCGCCGGTTTTACGGCGGTGTCGAGATCGAACGTAAGGATAGAGAATGGCCAAGGACACAACGCGCGTACGTCGCCGCGAGCGGAAGAACATCTCCTCGGGCGTTGCGCATGTGAGCTCGACGTTCAACAACACCATGATCACCATCACCGACGCGCAGGGCAATGCGATTTCCTGGTCGTCGGCTGGCATGATGGGCTTCAAGGGTTCGCGCAAGTCGACCCCGTACGCCGCGCAGATGGCTGCGGAAGACGCGAGCCGCAAGGCTGCCGAACACGGCATGAAGACGCTTGAAGTTGAAGTCACGGGCCCGGGTTCGGGTCGTGAGTCGGCTCTGCGCGCTCTGCAGGCTGCTGGCTTCACCATCACCTCGATCCGTGATGTGACGCCGATCGCGCACAATGGCTGCCGGCCGCGGAAGCGTCGCCGCGTCTAAGGCCTTGGACGGCGTCCTCGCCGGGCGCCGTCTTCACCGCGTATCGGCATTCGGCGCTCCGCCCTTAGCCGGAGCGCCGCGACACCCGAACCGTCGGGCGGCGTTCGAGATCGAAAGGATACGATCGTGATCCATAAGAATTGGCAAGAGCTGATCAAGCCGAACAAGCTCGAGGTGACGCCGGGATCCGATCCCAAGCGTCTCGCCACCGTCGTGGCGGAACCTCTTGAGCGCGGCTTCGGTCTGACGCTCGGCAACGCGCTGCGGCGCGTGCTGCTGTCCTCGCTCCAGGGCGCCGCGGTCACCGCCGTCCAGATCGACGGCGTGCTGCACGAGTTCTCGTCCATTGCCGGCGTCCGGGAAGATGTCACCGACATCATCCTGAACATCAAGGAAATCTCCATCCGCATGCAGGGCGAAGGCCCGAAGCGCATGGTGGTCCGCAAGACCGGTCCGGGCGTCGTCACCGCTGGCGACATCCAGACCGTCGGCGACATCGAAGTCCTGAACCCCGAGCTGGTTCTCTGCACGCTTGACGAAGGCGCCGAGATCCGCATGGAGTTCACCGTCAATACCGGCAAGGGCTACGTCGCCGCCGACCGCAACCGCGCGGAAGACGCTCCGATCGGGCTCATCCCCGTCGACAGCATCTATTCGCCGGTCAAGAAGGTCTCGTACCGTGTCGAGAACACCCGCGAGGGTCAGGTTCTCGACTATGACAAGCTCACGCTGACGGTCGAGACCGATGGCTCGCTTCGTCCCGACGACGCTGTGGCTTACGCCGCCCGCATCGTGCAGGACCAGCTGTCGATCTTCGTCAACTTTGAAGAGCCGCAGAAGGAAGCCGTGTCGGAAGCGATTCCGGAGCTGGCCTTCAACCCGTCGCTTCTGAAGAAGGTGGACGAGCTGGAACTTTCGGTCCGCTCGGCCAATTGCCTGAAGAACGACAATATCGTCTATATTGGCGACCTGATTCAGAAGACCGAGGCAGAGATGCTCCGGACCCCGAATTTCGGCCGCAAGTCGCTCAACGAGATCAAGGAAGTTCTCGCCCAGATGGGTCTCCATCTCGGCATGGAGGTCACCAACTGGCCGCCGGAGAACATCGAAGAACTCGCCAAGCGTTACGAAGATCATTACTAAGACAGCACCCACGGCGTGAGCCGCCGGTCGTTAAACTGAGGAGAGAGCCATGCGCCACGGTAATTCCGGTCGCAAGTTCAGCCGCACCGCTAGCCACCGCAAGGCGATGTTCGCAAACATGGCTGCCGCGCTGATCACGCACGAGCAGATCGTCACCACCCTGCCGAAGGCGAAGGACCTGCGTCCGATCGTCGAGAAGCTGGTTACGCTCGGCAAGCGCGGCGATCTGCACGCCCGCCGCCAGGCCATCGCGCAGCTGCGCGACGTCGCCGCCGCCAAGAAGCTGTTCGACACGCTCGGCCCGCGCTACCAGGAGCGCCAGGGTGGCTACCTTCGCGTTCTGAAGGCCGGCTTCCGTCATGGCGACAACGCACCGATCGCCGTGATCGAGTTCGTCGAGCGCGACGTCGACGCAAAGGGTGCCGCTGACCGCGCCCGTACGGCCGCCGCCGAGGCAGCCGAAGGCGCCGCCGCGTAAGCGGATCGCACCCGGCAAAGTTACGAAAAGGGCGACCCTCGGGTCGCCCTTTTTGTTTTTGGAACTTGGTCTGGCGGGGTAGGTCGGCCCGAGCCGCGATCTCGATCTCCAGCCCGATTCGATGCCCGTGACCCGTTTCCGTCGCGCTTGCCGCTCGGCCCTGGAGAAAGGGCGCAGGGGGGCTCGTCCCTGGTCCGGGCTTCGCTCGTTCGCAAGGCAAGGAGAGATTGCTCAGCCAACCCGCTCCCGCCTGTGGGCGAGGGCTCGGCCTGCGTATCGGTGGATGGGTGGGGTTGCTCGCCGGACTCCCTCTCCCGCCTGCGGGAGAGGGCTCGGGTCAGGGGCTTTGGGCTGCCTCGGCCCCTAGAGCTTCTCGACGGCGGTGAAGCGGAACAGGAAGCTCGGCTCCATCATCGACTGCATCAGCGAGAGACGGCTGGAGCGATAGCAGTCGGGTTCGTCGGCGAAGAAGGTTCCCGCGAAGCGGACGGTGTCGCCGGCCTTCATCTTGCCGAGGCTCTGCGCGACGGGCGAGCCGGCCGGGACCAGAGTCTGGTCCTCCATGTCCGACATCGCGTTGTTCCAGGTCTTCACCAGCGTGCCGTCGGGCAGCGCCATTGTCACGGTCAGCCGCTTGCCGGAATCGGTATCGAGCGACTGGATCTGGCCGATCCAGTTCTTCACTTCCGGCTTCGGCAGCGCCTTGCAGATGGCTGCCGCGCGCTGCGGCTGGATCGCATCGCGTTCGTCGTCGGGCGCCTTGTCAAAGGCGGCGCGGGCCGTACGCACGGCCTGGGTGAAAGCGGCCTGGTCCTTCGGCTGCTGCGGCGCCAGCACGCCGAGCAGGGCTGCCGCTTCCTCGGCGGGGCTGGTGCCGGCGGCAGCGGGCGGGGCCTCGGCGGGCGGTGCGGCGCCGGCGAGCGGATCCTGCTCGCCGCTCGGGTCCACCGTGGTGGTGGTGACAGGCACCGGATCGGGCAGGGCGGACGGCTCGAGTTGCGACTCGTCCTTGTTGGAGGCGGCAGGCGATTCGGCCGGTTCGATCACGCGGACCTGGGGAGCCGGCTCGGTCGGTTCGGGAGCGGCCGGGGCTTCCGCTTCGGCCGGCTGCGGCGTCTCGGCCGGAGGCTCGCTAGGCAGTGCTTCGGGTTCGGAAGGCTCCAGCAGGGCG
>JAFKJZ010000372.1 GCA_017305815.1 Hyphomicrobiales bacterium | reverse complement strand
GTGCGTCTGGGCCGGGTCGCATTCCTCGACGGCGAGGACGTTGCCGCCCCATTCCTCGTAGACCTTGACCATCTGCTTCAGGCAGCCCGGCTCGCCCTTCATCACCATGTCCGGCAGCAGCACGGCGAACGGCTCGTTGCCGATCATCTCGCGCGCGCACCAGACGGCATGGCCGAGGCCGAGCGGAACCTGCTGGCGGGTGAAGCTGGTCGAACCCGGCTTCGGCAGGTCTTTGGCGAGGAGGCTCAGGGCCTCCTTCTTGCCGCGGTCGGAAAGCGTCGCCTCGAGTTCGTACTGGACGTCGAAATGATCCTCGATGACCGCCTTGTTGCGGCCGGTGACGAAGATCAGGTGCTCGATGCCGGCCTCGCGCGCCTCATCGACGGCGTATTGGATCAGCGGACGATCGACGACCGTCAGCATCTCCTTCGGCATGGCTTTGGTCGCGGGCAGAAAGCGGGTGCCAAGGCCTGCAACAGGAAATACGGCCTTGCGAATCTTCGGGTTCATGGACGCCTCACAGATGCATCGGTACGGGCAGCATATCGACAGATTCCTAACAAGAATACCAATGAAAAGGTAGCGTTTTGGCCTTCATCAAGACTTCGTTTACCTATTCATAGTTCATTAACAATCGGAATATGCTTGGAGTTTTGAAGTGGCGGTCTTGGTGACTGGCGGAGCCGGCTATATTGGTAGCCACATGGTGTGGCGTCTTGTTGACGCTGGTGAGGCAGTGGTCGTGCTTGACCGCCTGTCCACCGGCTTTCAATGGGCCGTTGCGCCGGAAGCCGTCTTCGTCGAGGGCGACATCGCCGACGAGGCGCTGGTCGGGCGACTGGTCGCCCAACATTCGATCGACGCGGTGATCCATTTCGCCGGTTCGATCGTCGTGCCGGATTCGGTGGCCGACCCGCTCGGCTACTATCTCAACAACACCGTCAAATCCCGCGCGCTGATGGCGGCGGTGATCGGCGCCGGCGTGCGCCACTTCATCTTTTCCTCGACCGCCGCCGTCTATGGCGATACCGGCACCGAACCCGTCATCGAGACTGCGCCGACCGTGCCGCAATCGCCTTATGGCCGCTCCAAGCTGATGACGGAGATGATGCTGGAGGACGCGGCCCGGGCGCATGATTTCCGCTATGTGGCGCTGCGCTATTTCAACGGCGCCGGCGCCGATCCGCGCGGCCGCACGGGCCAGTCGACCCGGGGCGCGACCCACCTGATCAAGGTCGCCTGCGAGACGGCGCTCGGCAAGCGCGACGGCATCGACCTCTATGGCACCGACTACGACACGCCGGACGGCACCTGCGTGCGCGACTACATCCACGTCGCCGACCTCGCGAGCGCGCATGCCGATGCGCTCGCCTATCTGCGCGCCGGCGGCGACAGCCTGGTCGCCAATTGCGGCTATGGCCACGGTTATTCGGTGCGCGAGGTGCTGGCGTCGGTGCGGCGCGTCTCCGGCCGGGATTTTTCCGTCATCGAGCGCGGTCGTCGCGCCGGCGATGTTCCCGCCGTGGTCGCAAATTCGACACGTGCGCGCATCACGCTTGGCTGGACGCCCATGCATGACGATCTCGACCAGTGCGTTGCGACGGCGCTGGCCTGGGAGGAGGCGCTCGGCCGGCGCAACCAGCGCGACTGAGCGGCGATGGCCGGGCAAGACCCGGCCGGAGCTTGAGAACGAACCGGACGGGGGCCCGGACTTGCATTGACACGAAGACAAGGAGACCTCTGAGACATGGCATTTTTGAGCCCGCCCGTTTCCGCCGTACGGCCGTTCGCGCCTGCCGGAACCCGCGTTGTGCTTCTGTTCCTGATGCTGCTGGCCGGCCTGGTGCCCGCCATGGCGGATGCGGCAGGCGCGCGATGGGTGGCGAGCTTCTGGCCCACGGCTCAGAAGGCCGGCATTTCGCGCAGCGTCTACAACAGCGCCCTCGGCAACTTCACCCCCGATCCCGACGTGCTCGCCAAGGCGAGTTCGCAGGCCGAGTTCGTCAAGCCGCTCTGGGACTATCTCGATAGCGCCGTTTCCGCCAAGCGGCTGGAGAACGGCGGCGAGGCGATGCGTCAGTACGGCCGGCAATTGCAGCAGATCGAGCAGACCTTCGGCGTTGACCGCAGCGTCGTCGTCGCGATCTGGGGCATGGAATCCTCCTATGGCCAGATCCTGACCAACGACAAGATCGTCAAGAACACCATCCGCTCGCTGGCGACGCTCGCCTATCAGGGTGGCTCGCGCGCGAAGTATGGTCGCCAGCAGTTGATCGCGGCGCTGAAGATCCTGCAGCGCGGCGACGTTGATGCTCGCCACATGGTCGGCTCCTGGGCCGGCGCCATGGGCCACACCCAGTTCATCCCCACCACCTACCAGGCCTATGCCGTCGACTTCGACGGCGACGGCAAGCGCAATGTCTGGACCTCGGAGGTCGACGCGCTCGCCTCGACCGCCAATTATCTCGCCAAGA
>JAFKJZ010000371.1 GCA_017305815.1 Hyphomicrobiales bacterium | reverse complement strand
GTGCGCCGCGCGCGGCAGGCTAGTCCACTTGCTTCCGGCGCGCTACTCCGCCCGCCAAGGGCTCAGGACGCGACGGCCTGCCCCTCATAGGCCCGCCGCAGTTCGGCGATGTCGATCTTCGTCATCTGCAGGTAGGCCTCGGTGACGCGCTGCGTCTTCTGCGGCTCGGGATCGACCAGCATCGGCGCCAGGATGCTTGGCACGATCTGCCAGGAAATGCCGAACTTGTCCTTGAGCCAGCCGCAGCGCCCCGTCGAGCCGCCCTCGGAGAGCCGCTCCCAGTATTCGTCGATCTCGTCCTGCTCCTCGCATTTGACCACGAAGGAGATCGCCTCGTTGAACTGGTAGCGCGGACCGCCATTGAGGGCGGTGAACTCCATGCCCTCCAGTTGGAACGTCGCCGCCATCACGCCGCCCTTCGGCCCCGGCCCGGCATCGCCGAAGCGGGCGACCTTGCCCACCTTGGCATTCTTGAAGATCGAGACATAGAAGATGATCGCCTCTTCGACCTGATTGTCGAACCATAGGAACGGCGTGATCTTCTGCATGGTTTTGCCCTCCTTGCTGCAACCGTGACGGCCCGAATGCCCCCATCCGGGCCACCACGGCGTCACGGCGATGTCGGTGCCGTCGCGGCAAGGAACAGATCCGGAATTGCAGGATGCCGGGACGCCCCCCGGGCCGGTCCCGCGCCGCGACCAAAGAAGGAAAACGCCATGCCCGCCCTTGCGTTCCCCGCCGCCCTCGCGCGGGCCGGTCACGGTTTCGACAAGCCGGGTCACCCGTGGATTGGACTATGATGGCGACCGACGCCGGCCTTCGCCGCGGGCCGGGTGCCGCTGCAAGCTGTGCGACAAGCCCCGCGAGGCCCGCATTTTCGCTTGCACCTCAATTCTGCGGCTCTAAAAGAGCGGCCGGGGCGGGCAGGACGAAGAGTCTATGACTTATTGCATTGGAATCCTGGTGCGCGACGGACTGGTCATGCTGGCCGATACGCGCACGAATGCCGGTCTCGACAACATCGCGACGTTCCGGAAGCTGCACCTCTACCAGACCGAGGGCGAGCGGGCGATCGCGGTCGCGACCGCCGGCAATCTCGCCGTCAGCCAATCCGTCCTGAACATCCTGACCGAAGGCCTCGAAAATCCGGAAACCGGGCGGATCGAGACCATCCATACCATCCCTTCCATGTTCAAGGTGGCGCAGTTCGTCGGCCGGGCCATCCGCGAGGTCTATCGCATCCATGGCCCGTCGATGGAGCAGCAGGCCGCGAGCTTCGACGTCACCATGCTGCTCGGCGGCCAGGTCAAGGGCGGGCGGCTGCGCCTGTTCATGATCTATCCGGCCGGCAATTTCATCGAGGCGACGACCGACACGCCCTACCTGCAGATCGGCGAGCACAAATACGGCAAGCCGATCCTCGACCGCGCCGTCACCAGCGACACCGCGCTCTACGAGGCGCTGAAGCTCGGCCTCGTCTCAATGGATTCGACGCTGCGCTCCAATCTCGGAGTCGGGATGCCGATCGACATCGCCGCGATCCGCCGCGACGACCTGCGGTTCGAGATCTCCCGCCGCGTCGATGACGGCGACGAGTATTTCGCCAGCCTGCGCGAGCGCTGGTCGGCCGCGCTGCGCGCCGCCCACCAGGCGATCCCCAACCCTCCCTACGACAAGCCCTGAGGGACCCGCGCCGGGATCGCTGGACGCGGGCTGCGCGGGTACGGCCGCGGCGTCAGTGCAGCGCGAATTCGGTGGCGATCCGGCATTCGGCCGGCCCGATCAGCCTCTGATGGGCCACGCGCACCGAATGAAGCGGGCCATCGATCTCGCGCCGCCAGAAGTCGAGGAAGCCGGTCAGCTCCGGGAATTCCGGGGCGAGGTCGTATTCCTGCCAGACGAAGGTCTGCAGCAGGGCCGGATGGTCCGGCAGGCGGTAGAGGATGTGGGCAGTCGTCAGGCCATAACCCGAAAGCTGGCGCAGCAGGGATGACGGCATGGGCACCTCATCTTGCATCGGCAGTCCCTCACGAGGACTTGCCCATGCTCCCTCCTGCTCCGAGTCGTTTCAATCGAAAAATCAATGATTCATCATTTATATCAAAAGGTTAGCAGCATAGGGGCCTGAGTGCTGCCACAGTGTGCGACACAGTCCCGCGCCTATCCGGGCAGGTGCCCGCCCGCCGCGTCGAGCGCGTCCGGCGTGTCGATGTCGAGCGCCACTTCGGGACCGATTTCCACCTCGACGACGGCGCCGGCATGCGCGCCGATCAGCTGGCGGGCGCCGATGTCGCCCTCGATCGCCTGCAGCGCGGGAAAGAAGCTGCGCGACCAGAGCACGGGATTGCCGCGCCTGCCGCCATGGGTCGGCACGACGATGCATTCCGGCGCCGCCGGGTCGAACGCGGAGATCAGGCGATCGAGAATGGCGCCCGTGATCCCGGGCATGTCCGCGAGCAGGACGACTACCCCGTCCGGGTCGTCGCCG
>JAFKJZ010000370.1 GCA_017305815.1 Hyphomicrobiales bacterium | reverse complement strand
CGCGGCGGCGACATTTCCGTCCTGACGCACCGGGGCGAGGTCGAGGACGGAAAGCGGAATGGCGGATGGCTGGGGCATGAAGAGGTCCGGTAGGGCAAGGATATCGGCTATGTGGGAAGCCAAGTCTGGAGGGGAAGACCATCCTCCTTCTTTTTTGTATGGATTGATACATTATTTCGCTCCCCAGTTCGCGGCCGCTGTGCGAGGTTGGTGGCGAGGCAGGACAGGGAGAGCCAGGCGATGATCGGGTGGGGCATTCTCGGGACGGGGTTCATCTCCGATACCGTCGCGGCGGCGATCGTCGGCAGCCCCGGGTCGCGCCTCGCCGCTGTCGCCGGGCGCGACATCGCTCGCACCCGCGAGTTTAGCGCCCGTTTCGGCGGCGATCGCGCCTATGCCGACCACGCCGAACTGCTGGCCGATCCGGCCGTCGACGTCGTCTATGTCGGCCTGCCGAACCATCTCCATCACATCTTCGTCGGCGAGGCGGCCGCCGCCGGCAAGGCCGTCCTCAGCGAGAAGTCGCTTTCCGTCGACATGGCGAAGAGCCGGGCGCTGGTCGATGCGGTCGCGGCGAACGACGTGTTCTTCGTCGAGGGGCTGATGTATCTCGCCCATCCGCTGATCGCCCGCTTCGTCGAGATCCTGCGCGACGGGCGGCTCGGCGCGGTCCGGTCGATCCATGCGAGCTACGCCGCCGACATCTGGCAGGTCGTCAATCCGCAGGGGCGCGGCACGCTCTATAATCTCGGCTGCTATCCGGTATCGCTGCTGCACCTGGCGGTGCAGACCGTCGCTGGTGAGGGCGCCTTCCGTGCTCGCCGTCAGACCGGCACCGGCACGATCTCGGCGCATGACGGCAATGTCAGCGAGGCGGCGCTGGCCGTGCGTTTCGAAAACGGCATCCTCGCCACCGTCCAGACGGCCGAGACATACGGCATGTATCCGGAATTCATCGTCGTCGGCGACCGGGGCAGCCTGCGCTTCCTCGACAGTCCCTGGCTGCCGCAGGCGGGCGCCGGCCGGCTGCTCTTCACCGGCTTCGACGGGACGATCGAGGAGATCGTCGTCGAGAGCGACGGGGATGCCTTCCTGCATCAGGTCCGCATGGTCGAGCGTAGCCTCGCAGCCGGCCTGAAGACGGCCGAGCGACCTTCGCCGAGGCCTGACGATTCCATCGAGATCATGGAAATGCTGACGGATTGGGAGGCGGATATCCGCCGCACCTTGGCGGCGTCTGCCCGTTCCGTCGAGAATCCATAGATGTTCCTCAACGGCTTGGAGCGGCATGGCCGCAAGATCAGGAGATCGGAATGGACCTCGGACTGTCGAACAAGACGGCGCTGGTGACGGGATCGACCGGCGGCATCGGCCTGGCGATCGCCCGGACGCTCGCCGAGGAGGGCGCTGCCGTCATCGTCACGGGGCGTTCGGCCGAGACGGTCGAGAAGACCGTGCAGGAGATCGGCGCCGCGCGCGGTATCGTCGCGGATGTGGCGACCGCCGAAGGCGCGGCTGCGCTGACCAGCGCCGTGCCCTCGGTCGATATTCTGGTCAACAATCTCGGCATCTATGAAGTGAAGCCCTTCGCCGAGATCACGGATGCGGACTGGCTGCACTTCTTCGATGTCAACGTGGTGAGCGGCATTCGCCTCGCGCGGCACTATTTCCCGGCCATGCTGGAGCGCAACTGGGGGCGGATCATCTTTGTCTCCAGCGAGTCGGCGCTGCAGATTCCCTCGGACATGATCCACTACGGCATGACCAAGACGGCGCAACCGTCGGTCGCGCGCGGGCTGGCCGAACTGACCAAGGGAACCGCCGTGACCGTCAACTCGGTCCTGCCGGGACCGACGCGGTCGGCCGGCATCGGCGATTTCCTGCGCTCGGTGTTCCCCGGCAATCCGGGCAGCGAGGCGGATCTGGAGAAGGAATTCTTCCGGCTCTATCGCTCGTCGTCGCTGTTGCAGCGGATGATCGATCCGAAGGAGATCGCGGCGCTGGTCGCCTATGTCGCGAGCCCGCTCGGCGCCGCCACCAATGGTGCGGCGCTCAGGGTCGAGGGCGGGCTGCTGATGTCGGCCACCTGAGGCGGCTAACGGGGCTACGGCATTTGACTCGCCCCGGCTTCTCCTCTACACCCTGCGCATCGTGCTGGTCCTTCCGGGCCGGCGCGGTATTTCACGCACCCGCGGAAGCCTCTGGGTTTCCTGTCGGCCGGCCTTAGAACCGGCAGAGGAGGGCACGTGTCCCTGTAACTCGTATCCAAGGGATATGCGATGTCGAAGCGTGCTTCGTCCAAACACAAGATTGACCGCCGTCTTGGCGAAAACCTCTGGGGTCGCCCCAAGTCTCCGGTCAACAAGCGCGAATACGGCCCCGGCCAGCATGGCCAGCGCCGCAAGGGCAAGGTTTCCGATTACGGCACCCAGCTCCGCGCCAAGCAGAAGCTCAAGGGCTACTACGGCAACATCTCCGAGAAGCAGTTCC
>JAFKJZ010000369.1:3078-4460 GCA_017305815.1 Hyphomicrobiales bacterium | reverse complement strand
TGGTTGTTGCCGAGGTTGAAGAGGCGGTTTTCCGCCCGCGCCGGCGTCCGGTCGGCCGCGCCCAGCACGCCGGCGACGATGTCGTCGATGAAGGTAAAGTCGCGCCGCATCGCCCCGTTGTTGAAGACGGTGATCGGCCGCCCCTCGAGGATGGCGCTGGTGAACAGCCACGGCGCCATGTCCGGGCGCCCCCACGGACCATAGACGGTAAAGAATCGCAGGCCGGTCGAGGCGACGCCCTGAACATTGGCATAGGAATGGGCGATCAGCTCGCCGGCGCGCTTGGTGGCGGCATAGAGCGAGGCGGGACGGTCGCAGCGATCGGTCTCGCGGAACGGCACGTCCTCGTTCAAGCCATAGACCGAGGAGGACGAGGCATAGACGACATGGCGCAGCTTCGGCAGCCGCAGCGCCGCCTCGAACATCACCACCTGGCCGGTGACGTTGGCGTCGGCATAGGCGATCGGGTTCTCGATCGAATAGGCGACGCCGGCCTGGGCGGCGAGATGCACCACCGTCTCTATGTCGGCGTGGGTGGTAACGAGGCGCTCCATCGCCGCCATGTCGCTGACGCTCGCCTCGACGAACTGGAAATGCCGGTGCGCCGAAAGCCTTTCGAGCCGGGCCTGCTTCAGCGCCGGGTCGTAATAGGCGTTCAGATTGTCGACGCCGATGACGGCGTCGCCACGCTCTAGAGCCGCTTTCGCGACATGCGAGCCGATGAAGCCCGCCGCACCGGTGATGAGCATTTTCATGCCCAACGGCTTTAGCTGATTTGCGGTCTCGGACAAAGGCATGCGCTCGCTTTTCGCGGCCTTTCGTTTCTTTCCGCGCGCCGATCCGCTATGACACGGAAAGCGTCGCACCTGGCGCATCAGAATTGCTGGATCTCGGATGATTTCGCAGAAGGCCAAATACGCGTTCAAGGCGCTGATCCATCTTGCCAGGCAGCCCCAGGGCGAGACGACCCAGATCGACGACATCGCACGCGAGGCCGGCGTTCCGCGCAAGTTCCTCGAGCACATCCTGCTCGACCTGAAGCATCGCGGCATCATCGCCAGCCGGCGCGGCCGGGCCGGCGGCTATGTCATGATCAAGCAGCCCGGCGACGTGACGATCGGCCAGGTGCTGCGCGCCATCGACGGCCCGATCGCACCGCTTTCCTGCATTTCCCGCACCGCCTACCAGCCCTGCGCCGATTGCCCCGACGAGGCCGCCTGCGCCGTGCGGCGGATGTTCGCCGGCCCGTACGAGACCCAGCTCCAGGCCTTCGAGGCGACGACGCTGGCCGACGCGCTGATCGATGAGGCCGGCGCGGCGGCTCTGGACAACTCCCGCGACATCGTTTCTGCTGAGGGGCGGACCTAGGAAGGATTTTCTAG
>JAFKJZ010000369.1:562-3052 GCA_017305815.1 Hyphomicrobiales bacterium | reverse complement strand
TAGTGGGATCATCGATCAGGGAGCACACGATGGTCCGACCGATATCCTCGCTTGTCCGCCGCCTTCGACCCGCGCTTGCCGCCCTGGTCGCCGGCGCCGCGATGGTTGTGACGCCGGCGCTGGCCGACGTGGCGCTGCTGAACGTCAGCTACGACCCTACCCGTGAGCTCTACAAGACCTACAACGCCGCCTTCGCCAAGCACTGGAAGACGGAGACCGGCGAGACGGTCACCATCCAGCAGTCGCATGGCGGCTCCGGCAAGCAGGCCCGCTCGGTCATCGACGGCCTCGACGCCGACGTGGTGACGCTGGCGCTGGAGGCCGACATCGACGCCATCGCCAAGGCGACCGGCAAGATCCCGGCCGACTGGCGCGGCCGCCTGCCGCACAATTCCTCGCCCTACACCTCGACCATCGTCTTCCTCGTCCGCAAGGGCAACCCGAAGGCGATCAACGACTGGGGCGACCTGATCAAGGACGGCGTCGAGGTGATCACGCCGAACCCGAAGACCTCGGGCGGCGCCCGCTGGAACTACCTCGCGGCCTGGGCCTACGCCAACAAGGCGTTCGGCAATGACGAGGCCAAGACCAAGGAATTCGTCTCGACCCTGTTCAAGCACGTGCCCGTGCTCGATACCGGCGCGCGCGGCTCGACCACCACCTTCGCCCAGCGCGGCATCGGCGACGTGCTGCTCGCCTGGGAGAACGAGGCGTTCCTGGCGCTCGAGGAGCTCGGTCCCGACAAGTTCGACATCGTCGTGCCGCCGCTCTCGATCCGCGCCGAACCGCCGGTGGCGCTGGTCGACGGCAATGTCGACGCCAAGGGCACCCGCAAGGCGGCGCAGGCCTATCTCGACTATCTCTATTCGCCCGAGGGCCAGACCATCGCCGCCAAGAACTTCTACCGCCCGTCCAAGCCGGAAACGGTCGACGCCGAATTGCTGAAGCGCTTCCCGAAGATCGATCTCGTCTCCATCGACGATCCGCAATTCGGCGGATGGGCCAAGGTCCAGCCGGAGCATTTCGGCGACGGCGGCATCTTCGACCAGATCTACAAGCCGAACTGAACGGACAAAGATGGCCGCCACGACCATCGCAACGGTCAGGAAGTCGAGCGTCATCCCGGGCTTCGGGTTGGCGCTCGGCGTCACTTTGACCTATCTCGGCCTGATCGTGCTGATCCCGCTCGCCGGCCTGTTCTGGCGCTCGGCGAGCGGCGGCCTCGACGAGTTCATCCGCATCACCACCGACCCGCGCACGCTCGCGGCGCTGCGGCTCTCCTTCACCACCTCGTTCCTGGCCGCGCTGGTCAATCTCGTCTTCGGCATGATCCTCGCCTGGATCCTGGTCCGCTACGATTTTCCCGGCCGCCGCCTGATCGACGCCGTCATCGACCTGCCCTTCGCGCTGCCCACCGCCGTCGCCGGCATCGCGCTGACGACGCTCTATGCGCCGAACGGCTGGATCGGCGCCTGGCTGCAGCCGCTCGGCATCCGCATCGCCTATAGCGAGACCGGCATCATCATCGCGCTGATCTTCATCGGCCTGCCCTTCGTCGTGCGCAGCGTGCAGCCGGTGCTGGAGGACCTGAACCGCGAGGTCGAGGAAGTGGCGGCGACGCTCGGCGCGAACCGGCGCCAGACGGTGCGCCGCGTCGTCATGCCGGCGCTGCTGCCGGCGCTGCTGACCGGCTTCGCGCTCGCCTTCGCGCGGGCCGTCGGCGAATATGGCTCGGTGATCTTCATCGCCGGCAACAGCCCCTACAAGACGGAGATCGCGCCGCTTTTGATCGTCATCAAGCTGGAGGAGTTCTCCTATTCCGGCGCCACGACGATCGCCGTGCTGATGCTGATCGCCTCCTTCCTGATCCTGCTGGCGATCAACCTGCTGCAGGCCTGGAACCGGCGGAGATATGGCGATGTCTGACGGAGCCTTCACCACCGCCCGCCTGCCGGGCGCTTCGGCGATCCATTTCCGCCCGGTGACGATGGAGCGCAAGCGCGTCCGCGTCGGGCTGATCCTGCTGTCGCTGGCCTTTCTCGGCCTGTTCCTCGTGCTGCCGGTCGTCGCCGTCTTCGTCGAGGCGTTCCGCGGCGGCCTGCCGGCCTTCTGGGAAGCGATCTTCGAGCCCGACGCGGCGGCCGCCATCCGGCTGACCCTGCTGGTCGCGGCGATCTCGGTGCCGTGCAACCTTGTCTTCGGCCTCGCCGCCTCCTGGGCGATCGCCAAGTTCGACTTCAAGGGCAAGAGCCTGCTCAACACGCTGAGCGACCTGCCCTTCTCGGTCTCGCCCGTCATCGCCGGCCTGATCTACATCCTGATGTTCGGCTCGCAGAGCCTGATCGGGCCTTGGCTGAAGAGCGAGGGCATCCAGATCATCTTCGCCGTGCCGGGCATCGTGCTGGCGACGATCTTCGTCACCTTCCCCTTCGTGGCGCGCGAGCTGATCCCGCTGATGGAGGAACAGGGCCGCGGCGACGAGGAAGCGGC
>JAFKJZ010000369.1:0-537 GCA_017305815.1 Hyphomicrobiales bacterium | reverse complement strand
GCCGAACGTCAAATGGGCGCTGCTCTACGGCGTGCTGCTCTGCAACGCCCGCGCCATGGGTGAGTTCGGCGCCGTCTCGGTGGTCTCCGGCCACATTCGCGGCCTGACCAACACCATGCCGCTGCATGTCGAGATTCTCTACAACGAGTATAATTTCGCGGCCGCATTCGCCGTAGCCTCGCTGCTGGCGCTGCTTGCCCTCTTTACACTGGTCGTCAAGTCGGTCTTGGAATGGCGCTATGCCGAAGAGATCGCCGCGACGCGCCGCCACTGAGGAAACTCACATGAACGCGATCACCCCGATCGAGCCGGGTGCATCCGTCGCGCTCGGCGCGCCCATCGACGTGACGATCGAGAATGTCCAGAAGGCGTTCGGCGACACGCCAGCCCTGCATGGCGTCTCGCTCGACGTGAAGGCGGGCGAGCTGGTCGCGCTGCTCGGGCCGTCCGGCTCCGGCAAGACGACGCTGCTCCGGATCCTGGCCGGCCTCGACGCGCCAACCGCCGGCCGCGTGCTGTTCGGCGGCGAGGACGCGC
>JAFKJZ010000368.1 GCA_017305815.1 Hyphomicrobiales bacterium | reverse complement strand
GAGGGCTGGGGTGAGGGCCTTCAACGGACCATCCCCAGAAGCAAAAAAGCCCCGCTCGGTCGAGCGGGGCTTTTTCCTTTGGCCACGGCGTGGAAGCCGTCAGCCCTTGTTCTTGTTGTAGACGTCGAAGACGACGGCGCCGAGCAGCACGAGGCCCTTCACGACCTGCTGCCAATCGACATTGACGCCCATGATCGACATGCCGTTGTTCATCACGCCCATGATGAAGCCGCCGACGACGGTGCTGATCACCTGGCCGACGCCGCCCATGGCCGACGCGCCGCCGATGAACACGGCCGCGATGACGTCGAGCTCGCTGCCGAGACCGGCGGCCGGCACGGCCTGGCCGAGGCGGGCCGCGATGATCAGGCCGCCGAGCGCCGAGAGCACGCCCATGTTGATGAACACCATGAGGGTGAGCCGCTCGGTCTTGATGCCCGAGAGCTGCGCCGCCTTGATGTTGCCGCCCATGGCGTAGACGCGACGACCGATCGTGGTGTGGCGCGTGATGAAGAAGAAGATCGCAACCAGGATCCCCATCACGACGAGCACGATCGGGAAGCCGCGATAGACGGCGAACTGGTAGACGAGGAAGAGCGCCAGCACAGAGACGACGAGCGTCTTGATGACGAAGAGCGTGAAGGGCTCGGCCTCGTAGCCGTGCTGCTCGCGGGTGCGGCGGGCGCGGAAGCCGGAATAGGCAAAGGCCAGCACACCGATGATGCCAAGCACGACGGTGGTCATGTGCAGCACGACGCCGGAGCCGACGATGGTCTTGCCGGCGGCGTTGACGACGGGCGGCACCAGGGTGAGCGGGCCGATGATGTCGGGCAGGAAGCCCGAGCTCAGCTGCTTGAACGCATCCGGCAGCGGGCCGACCGACGAGCCGCCGCCGAGCAGGCCCTGGCACATGCCGCGGAAGACGAGCATGCCGGCGAGCGTGACGATGAAGCTCGGGATGCGGTGGTAGGCGATCCAGTAGCCCTGCGCCGCGCCGATGACGCCGCCGATCACCAGGCAGATGATCGCCACCACCAGCGGATTGGTGAAGAACCCGCCGAGCGGCCAGATCACCATCATCATGGCGGCGAGCGCGCCGATGAAGCCGGCGACGGAGCCGACCGACAGGTCGATATGGCCGGAGACGATGACGAGCAGCATGCCGAGCGCCATCACGATGATGAAGCTGTTCTGCTGGACGAGGTTGCTGAGGTTGACCGGCTTGAACAGCGTGCCCGTGGTGATCTGGAAGAACACCATGATGGCGATCAGCGCCAGGATCAGGCCGTATTCCCGGAGATTGGACACGAAGGACGAGACGGGAACGCGCGGCGCGCTCGGCACGTCCTGGGCAACGCCCGACTGCGGTGTGGGAGTGTCGGTCATTATGCTACTTTTCCTTCTCCGCGCACGATGGCGCGCATGATCTTCTCCTGGCTGGCTTCGCTCGCGGCCATTTCCCCGACGATACCGCCTTCATTCATGACGTAGATCCGGTCGGAGATGCCGAGCAGTTCGGGCATTTCCGACGAGATCACGATGATCGCCCTTCCCTCGGCAGCGAGGCGGGCGATGATCGTATAGATTTCGTACTTGGCACCGACGTCGATGCCGCGCGTCGGCTCGTCGAGGATCAGCACCTCGGGATCGGCGAACAGCCACTTCGACAGCACCACCTTCTGCTGGTTGCCACCGGAAAGGTTGCCGGTCTTCTGGTAGACGTTCGGCGAGCGGATATTGGTCTTGCGCCGGTAGTCGTTGGCGACGTCGAGTTCCTTGAGGTCGTCGATCACGCCATAGCTCGACACGCCCTTGAGATTGGCGATCGAGATGTTGTTCTTGATGTCGTCGATCAGGTTGAGGCCGAAGACCTTGCGGTCTTCCGTGACATAGGCGAGGCCGCGATCGACCGCCTTGCCCACCGTCGAGACGTCGATCGGCTTGCCGTGCAGCAGGACTTCGCCGGTGATCTTGCGGCCATAGCTGCGGCCGAACAGGCTCATCGCGAATTCGGTGCGCCCGGCGCCCATCAGGCCGGCGATGCCGACGACCTCGCCCTTGCGGACGTTGAGGTTGATATTCTTGATCACCTGCCGGTCCGCATGCAGCGGATGATAGACCGACCAGTTCTTCACCTCGAAGAACACCTCGCCGATCTTCGGATCGCGCGGCGGATAGCGGTCCTCGAGCGAGCGGCCCACCATCGAGGTGATGATCCGGTCCTCGCTGATCTCGCCGCGGCCGAGCGTCTCGATCGTGCGCCCGTCACGGATGACGGTGACGTGGTCGGCAACGCGATTGATCTCGTTCAGCTTGTGCGAAATGATGATCGAGGTGATGCCCTGCCGCTTGAACTCGAGCAGAAGGTCGAGCAGCGCCTGGCTGTCCTTCTCCGAGAGGCTGGCCGTCGGCTCGTCGAGGATCAGCAGCTCGACTTCCTTGCTGAGCGCCTTGGCGATCTCCACCAATTGCTGCTTGCCGGTGCCGATA
>JAFKJZ010000584.1 GCA_017305815.1 Hyphomicrobiales bacterium | reverse complement strand
GCCGAGCTGCGTGACGATCACCCCGTTGATGAAGCCGAGGATGACGCCGAACAGCAGCGCCGCGCAGAAGGCGAGCCAGGTCAGCTCGTAGTTCTTGAACAGGATGGCGAACACATAGCTGGAGAAGGCGACGATCGACGGGAAGGAGAGGTCCATCTCTCCCGCCACGACGACGAAGGTGAGGCCGAGCGCGAGGATCATCGGCGGCGGCACGTTCGCGAGGAACGTCATGTAGATGCGGTAGCCGAGGAAGGTCTGCGGCGCCGTGACCATGAAGATCGCGATCAGCAGGGCGAAGACGGCGAGGATGGCCATGCCCTCGACGGCGAAGATGCGCCGGCTGAGGGAAAGCCGCAGGCCTGCGGCTGACGTGTCGTTCGAAGCTTGCATGGCCATGGTCTTCTTCCGCTTAGAGGACGCCGTGGCGGGCGTAGACGTCGCGCAGGTACGCGCCGTTCCGGAGGTCATCCATCGAGCTGTCCTCGCTGGCGACTTTGTCGAACGCGATCTTCAGGACTTCGGCCTCGACCGCCTGCGGGATGACGACGACGCCATCGGCGTCGCCGAAGACGAGGTCGCCGGTGCAGACGCGCACGCCGGCGCAGATGACCGGAACGTCGATGGCCGCGATCTGGCCGCGACCCTTGGAATCGAGCGGCGCGATGCCGGCATGGAAGACCGGAAGCTGCAGCTCGCGGATCGTCTTGATGTCGCGAACGAAGCCGTCGGTGACGCAGCCGACCGCCTGGCGCCCCACGGCGGCAGTCGAGAGCAGGCTGCCCCAGGGCGCGATGCGGCTGGAGCCGCCGCAGGCGAGGATCGGCACTTCGCCGGGCTTCAGGTCGTCGATGAGCTTAATCTCCAGCTCATACGGATTGACGTCGGGATCAACGTGAGCCGTCTCCACATAGATGCCGGTGCGGGCGCGGCCGCAGAGAACCAGCGCATCGTCGAGCGGCCGGATCTTGGACGGCATCGCCTGCGACGTGACGCCGACGGCGTCGAGCGCATCCGACAGAACGGCGGCGTAGAGCTTGTTCCAGCCGGGGGGCAGAGGGGCAGTGGACGTCATGGGAGATCCTGTCACTAGAGCAATCAGACGGATTCGGCCGGCACGGCATGGCCGCTGCCGCCGACGAGAAAACCGAAATCGACGCCGCGGTCGGCCTGCTGGACGTTGTCGAGGAACATCCGGCCATAGCCGCGGTCGTAGTGGGGTTTGGGCGGCGTCCACTCGGCCCGGCGACGGGCGAGTTCGGCCTCGGAAACATCGAGATGCAGGCGGCGCGTCTCGACATCGAGCTCGATGAAGTCGCCCGTCCGCACCAGGGCGAGCGGGCCGCCGATGGCGGCTTCCGGCGCGACGTGGAGCACGACCGTGCCGAAGGCGGTGCCGCTCATGCGCGCATCCGAGATGCGCACCATGTCGAGCACGCCGGCGGCGCGCAGCTTCTTCGGCAGCGGCATGTTGCCGATCTCCGGCATGCCGGGATAGCCGATCGGGCCGCCATGCTTGAGCACCAGAATGCTGTCGGCGTCGACGTCGAGATCCGGATCGTCGATGCGCTTCTTGAAGTCGGGCATGTTCTCGAAGACGACGGCGCGTCCGCGATGCTGCATCAGCTCGGGCGAGGCGGCGGACGGCTTGATGACAGCGCCGGAGGGGGCGAGGTTGCCCTTCAGCACGGCGATGCCGCCGAGCGGCTTGAACGGTTCGTCGAGCGTGCGGATGACGGCGCGGTCGAGGCATTCGGCCTCGTCGAGGCGATCGGCGATGGTGCCGCCCTCGACCGTGATGCAGCCGCCATGCAGCAGCGGCTTCAGTTCCTTCATCAGCGCCGGCAGGCCGCCGGCGTAGCAGAATTCCTCCATCAGGAACTGACCGGAGGGCATCAGGTCGAGCAGGCAGGGGACGATGCGGCCGAGCCGGTCCCAGTCGTCGAGCGTCAGTTCGAGGCCGAGGCGTCCGGCGAGCGCGATCAGGTGCACCACCGCGTTGGTCGAGCCGCCGATGCCGCCATTGACGACGATGGCGTTCTCGAGCGCCTCGCGCGTCACGATCTTCGACATCGGCACGTCGCGGCGCACCAGGTCGACGGCGTGATGCCCGGCCTTCTCGGCGAGGACGGCGCGGCGGCTGTCGACCGCCGGCCAGGTCGCATTGTAGGGGAGGGCGATGCCCATCGCCTCGGCGAGGCTCGCCATGGTCGATGCCGTGCCCATGGTCATGCACGAACCGGGCGAGCGGCTCATGCCGGCTTCGGCCTCGTAGAATTCTTCGGGGCTCATCGCGCCGATCTGCACGGCCTCGGCGAAGCGGATGACGTCGGTGCCGGAGCCGACCGGCTTGCCGCGCACCCGGCCGTTCAGCATCGGGCCGCCGGAGACGAGGACGGTCGGCAGGTCGACGCTGGCGGCGCCCATCAGCAGGGCGGGGGTGGTCTTGTCGCAGCCGGCGAGCAACACGACGCCGTCGATCGGGTTGGCGCGCAGCGTC
>JAFKJZ010000339.1 GCA_017305815.1 Hyphomicrobiales bacterium | reverse complement strand
CGTACCGGCACGCCAAGATCGCGCCCGGCGGCGGCCGTCTGGCGCAGCAGTTCCGCCGTGCAGGTCTCGATGCGGTCGGGGGCGAGCATGGTGCGGATCCGTCCCCCTGCCCTGCCCTCGAAATCGAGGCAGAAGCGGATGGCGTCGGCGAGACCGGCGAGGCCGCGCGGCTCGTCGAAATAAAGGCTGATGGCGCCGTCGTCGTCGACGACGGGATTGCCGGTGCGATAGGCCGGGCCGAGATAGATGCGGAGACCGAGATCCGCGGCGGCGTGGGCCGCGTCCGCGAACTCCGCATAGGTCTCGCCCCATTCCCGGTAATAGAGCGAGGCGATCGGCATGGCGGTGGTGATGCCGTTGCGGATCAGGCGCGAGAAGGCGTGGCGCTTCTGGAAGGCGAGCTCGTCCGGGCTGTACATCTCGTACGGCCCGCGATCCATGTAGCTCTGCGGCCAGGTGCGGCCCTTCTGCCAGTCAGGGTGGTTGTCATAGGAGAACACGGTGGTGTCGAGGTCGGAAAGGGCGTCGAGATCGATGAAGCCCGGGCTGATCAGTGCATTGCCGTAGTCGATCCGCCGCGCGACCTCGCCGGGAAAACCATGGCCGACGAAGATCACCTGACCGTCCTCGAAGACTATTTCGCCGCGGTGCACCAGCGTGTGCTTGCCGTCGGCGTGGCCGACGATCCATTTGGCCTGGAGCAGCGTACGCGCCCGATGGTCCATTCGACAGTCCTTTCAGTCCGCGGATACGGCGGCGATGCCGGGGGTGGTGGAAAGGCGGGCGACAGCGAGCGGGAAATGGCAAGCGATGTCGCGACCGTCCTCGTCACGGACCATCGGTGGAGACACCTGCCGGCATAGGTCCCGCGCATGGGGGCAGCGGGGATGGAAGGTGCAGCCTGGCGGCGGATCGATCGGACTGGGCACCTCCCCGGCCAGGGGCTGGCGGGCACGATTGGGCGCCTCGAGGTCTGGAATCGTGTCGATCAGGAGGCGCGTGTAGGGGTGGCGTGGATTGCGGAACAGCATCTCGGTCGGCGCCTGCTCGACGATGCGGCCGAGATACATGACCGCGATCTGATCGGAGGCATGCCGCACGACGGCGAGGTTGTGGCTGATCAGCAGATAGGTGAGACCGAACTCGCGCTGCAGGCCCATCATCAGGTTGAGGATCTGCGCCTGCACGGACACGTCGAGCGCGGAGGTCGGCTCGTCGCAGACGAGGAACTCCGGCTCGGTCGCGAGCGCGCGGGCGATCGAGATGCGCTGACGCTGGCCGCCCGAGAAGGCGTGCGGATATTTCTCGCCATCGCCCTGCGCCAGGCCGACGAGGCCCAGCAGTTCCGACACGCGCGCGTCGACGGCGGCCGCGCCGCGACGCAGACCGAGTTCGCGGATCGGCTCGGCGATGATGTCCTTCACCCGCCAGCGCGGGTTCAGGCAGGCATAGGGATCCTGGAAGATCATCTGCACGCGCATCCGGCCGTCCCGGCCGGCGCCATGGGCGAAGTTCATCTCGCCGCGCGTCGGATGATGAAGCCCGACCGCGAGACGTGCGATCGTCGACTTGCCGCAGCCGCTCTCGCCCACGATGGCGAAGGTGCTGCCGCGAGACACGCTGAAGCTCACGCCGTCGACGGCCTTGAGGATGCGCTTCGGCTTGCGTTCCAGCACGCGCGTCAGCCAGGGGGCCGAGACATCGAACCAGCGGGTGAGGTCCTGGACTTCGAGGGCCGAGGGATCAGGCATAGGAATGGCTCTCTTCCGCGCGCCAACAGGCGACCTGGCTTTCGCCGAACGACCTGAGTTCCGGCCGTTCATCGCACTTGGCGATCCGCTTCGGGCAGCGCGGGGCGAACGCGCAGCCGGGCGGCACGGCGCCCGGCCGGGGCATGGAGCCGTCGATCTGCACGAGCCGCTCGCGCCGGCGGTTGAGGCTCGGGATCGAGCCGATCAGGCCGGCCGTGTAGACATGCCGGGGCGAGCCCAGCACGTCCTGGATCGGCCCGATCTCGACCAGCCGCCCGGCATACATCACCGCGACGCGGTCTGCGGTATCGGCGATGACGCCCATGTCGTGGGTGACGAGCAGGATGGCGGTGCCATGCTCGCGGCACATCTTCTTCAGCAGCGCGGTGATCTGCGCCTGGATCGAGACGTCGAGCGCCGTCGTCGGCTCATCGGCGATGATCAGCTTCGGATCCGCACAAAGCGCCAGCGCGATCACCACGCGCTGCCGCATGCCGCCGGAAAACTGGTGCGGATAGTGATCGATGCGGACATCCGGCGCGGGGATGCCGACCGCCTTCAGGAGGTCGAGCGCGCGGGCGCGGGCTGCCGCGCGCGACATCGGGAGATGGGTGAGGATGGTTTCGGTCAGCTGGTCGCCGATCCGCATCAGCGGATCAAGCGAAGTCAGCGGATCCTGGAAGATGGCGGCGATCATCCGGCCGCGCAGCTTGCGCATCTGGTTGGCCGGCAGGGCGTCGATGCGCTTGCCGTCGAAGGTGATCTCGCCCTCGACGACCTGGCCGGGCGGGTCGATGAGCCCGATGATGGCGTTGCCGGAGAGCGATTTACCAGCGCCGGATTCGCCGACCAGTCCCAGGATCTCGCCCGGCGCCATGTCGAAGCTGACGCGGTCCAGCGCGCGGGCGCGGCCGCGCCGGGTGACGAATTCGACGCTGAGCCCGCGCACCGTGAGCAGCGGGGCCTCGAGCCTTTCGGGCAGGGCGGAGCGGGCGAGCGGCTGGTGCATCATGCCGCCTCGACCAGGGCTTCGCCGTCGCGCGCCACGACCCGGCCGCGCTTCACCACGAGCTTGCGCTGCGGCAGGGTGACGACGGCTTCGGTCAGCGTGCGCCCCTCGACCAGGACGAGATCGGCGAAGTCGCCGACTTTGAGGCCGTAGTCGGGCAGGCCCATGACGGCGGCGCCGCCGAAGGTGCAGACATCGAGCGCCCGCTCCACCTCGGCGTCGCGGCTCAGATTGTTGCGGTCGGCGAGGATCTGCGCGCGCTGCAGCATGTCGGCATTGCCATAGGGGTTCCAGAGGTCGCGCATGCCGTCCGTGCCGGAGCAGAAGGCGATGCCCGCATCGAGGGCGCGGATCAGCGGCGGCACGGAGACGCCGGCCGGGCCGGTCGACATCAGCATGACGCCTGCTCCGGCGATCTCGTCCAGCAGTCTGCCGACGCGCAGATAGTCGTTCATGCCGAGCGAGAAGGCGTGACTGACGGTGACCTTGCCAGCGAGCCCGTGGGCGCGGGTCCGCTCCAGGATCATGCCGAAAGTGAAGAGGCCGAGCTCGCCCGGCTCGTGCAGGTGGATGTCGATCGGCTTGCCATGCCTGACGGCGAGATCGAACACCACGTCGAGATGACCTTTCGGATCGAAATCGATGGCGCAGGGATCGAGCCCGCCAACGATGTCGGCGCCCTGCCTGAGCGCCTCGTCCATCAGTTCCACCGTTCCCTTGCGGATCATCATGCCGGACTGCGGGAAGGCGACGATCTGCAGGTCGATCACGTCGGCATAGCGCTCGCGCGTGGCGGCGACGCCCTCGAGGCCAGCGAGGCCATAGGTGGTGTCGATGTCGACATGGCTGCGGATGGCGGTGGTGCCGCGCGCGATCGACATCACCACCTGCCGCGCCGATTGCAGCGCCGGGTCGAGACCGAGCACGCCCTTCATCTCGCGCTCATTGTCGATCTTGGAACGGATATCCGAGGCGACGACGTTCTCGACCCAGTCCATGCCCAGCAAGGTCTTGTCGAGGTGGGTATGCGCCTCGATCAGCCCGGGCAGCAGCAGCGCGCCGCCGCCGTCCTCGACGAGAGCGCCGTTCGCCGGCAGGTTCGTCCCCATTGCCGCGATGCGGCCCCCGGCGACGGCGATGTCGGTAGCCGCCTTGCCCAGCGGACGGACGTTGCGGATGACGAGATCGGTCATGGTGGTGCCTATTTCAGTTTGGGGTTGAGCGCGTCGCGCAGCCAGTCGCCGAGCAGGTTCACGGCCAGGATGATCAGGGTGAGCTGGAGGGCGGGGAACAGGACGATCCACCAGGTGCCCGAGAAGAAGAACTGGTTGCCGATGCGGATCAGCGTGCCGAGCGAAGGCTGGGCGCTGGGCATGCCAACGCCGAGGAAAGAGAGCGTCGCCTCCGCCAGGATGGCGAGCCCCAGATTGAGCGTCGCGGTGACGAGCGCCGCGGTCAGAACGTTCGGCAGGATGTGGCGCAGGATGATACGGCGGCGCGGAACCTTGATGATGCGCGCGGCGAGCACGTATTCCTTGCCGGCCTCGACCATGGTGGCGGCGCGGATCATGCGCGCATAGACGACCCAGCTGGTGAGCGCGAGGGCGATGACGAGGATCAGCGGCGCCGCCGCATCGCGATAGGCGACCGGCAGAAGGCCGCGAAACAGCGCACTGATCAGAATCGCGACCAGGAGCGTCGGGATCGACATGACCGCATCGGCTATGCGCATCAGGAAATTGTCGAGCGCGCCACCGACATAGCCGGCCAGCAACCCGACGAATACGCCGATCGTCATCGACAGCGCCACGCTCGCAACCCCGATGACGAGCGAGATGCGCGATCCGTAGACGATGGCCGACAGGATATCGCGACCCTGCATGTCGGTGCCGAGCAGATAGGGCATCTGGCCGCCCTCGACCCAGATCGGCGGCAGGTTCGCCTTGTCGAGATAAAGCTGGGTGATGTCGAAGGGGTTCTGCGGCATCAGCCACGCCGCGAAGAGCGAGGTGAAGGCGACGATCGCCAGCAATGCGGCCGAGAGCATCGCCATCGGGCTGTGGCGGAAGCTCCAGACCAGATCGCTGTCCAGGAAGGTCGCGAGGCGCGCGGCGAGGCGCGACCGGGCCGGCGAGAGTTCAGTGGCCATGACCGCCTCCGCGCACGAGCTGATCGACGCGCGGGTCGACCACGACATAGATCAGATCGACGATCAGATTGATGGTGATGAAGATGAAGCAGACGATCATGAGGTAGGCAGCCATGACCGGGATATCGACGTACTGGACGGACTGCACGAACAGGAAGCCCATGCCCGGCCACTGGAAGACGATCTCGGTGACGAGCGTGAAGGCGATCAGGTCACCGATCAGCATGCCGGTCATTGTCACTACCGGCATCAGGCAGTTCCGCAGCCCGTGCCGGAAGTAGATCGCGCGGGCCTTGAGGCCGCGCGCCTTGGCGAAGCGGATGAAATCGGTGCGCAGCACCTCGAGCATCTCGGCTGTGACCAGCCGCATGATGAAGGAGATCTGGAACAGGGCCAGCGAGATGGCCGGCATGACCAGCGCCGCCCGGCCGCTTGGGGTCAGGAATCCCGTCGTCCAGAAGCCGAGATCGACCACCTTGCCGCGTCCGAAGGCCGGCAGCCACTTGAGTTCGATCGAGAAGACGAGGATCAGCATGATGCCGATGACGAAGGCAGGCACCGAGACGCCGATCATCGAGATCAGGTGGCAGATTCGGGCCATGACCGTGCCGCCGCGGATGGCCGCGAAGACACCGAGCGGCAAGCCGATCAGGAGCGCCATGATCGAGGATACCAGCACCAGCTCGAAGGTGGCGGGGAAGCGCTCGGCGATCACCTCCATGACGGGCATCTGGTTGCGGTAGCTCATGCCGAATTCGCCGCGCGCTGCGTTGAAGACGAATTTCGCGAACTGGACCGGGACCGGGTCGTTGAGGCCCAGCCGCTCGGTGAGCATGTCGCGCTCTTCCTGGGTCGCCTGCGGGTTCAGCATGAGCTGGACCGGATCGCCGAGGAACTTGAAGATGGTGAAGGCGAGCAGCGCCACCGCCAGGATGACGAAGATGGCATTGACCATGCGCTTGATGATGAGCAGCAGCAACGGCGTGTCTCCAGCGGAGCAGAACTTCGACCGCAATCAGGATGGACCGCCGCGCCAGACGCGGCGGTCCCGAGGGGACGCGGCGCAGGCTACTCCGTCATGCGGGTCAGCCAGTGGCGGGGCTTGTTGTCGGAGAGCTGCAGGACGCTCTCGATGTTGGCGCCGGTCGCCCAGGCCATCGGCTGCTGGTGAACCGGAATGAACATCGACAGCTCGTTGGCGCGCAACAGTGCCTTGGCCTGCAGGGCGAGGCGTTCGTCGCGATCCACGGTGGCGCCGGCCTTGTCGATCAGCGCGTCGATCTCCGCATCCTTCCAGCCGCCCCAGTTGAACACACCGGCATTGCCCGTCTTGGAGTGAACGACCTGGACAAGGATCGAGTAGCTGTCGATCATCGGCTCATTGGCCCAGCCCAGCGTGCCGACATCGAACTGGCCGGCGTCGAACTTGGCGTCCTGGATGGTGGTCGGGCCGAGATTGAGGTTCGGACGCAGGCCGACACGGGCCCACATCGCGGAGACCGCCTGGCAGATCTGTTCCTCGTTGACGAACTCGGTATTGCGGCAGAGGAACGAGAAAGAGAAGCCGTCGGGATAGCCGGCCTCGGCCAGCAGCTTCTTGGCGAGTTCCGGATCGTAGCTGAGACGTTTGTCGAGCTCGGGCACATAGCCCGGGATGGAGGGCGAGACGAGAGAACCGGTGGTGCGGGAGAGGCCCGCCATCACGACCTTCTGGATCGCATCGGCGTCGATCGCGTGATAGAGCGCCTGGCGGACCTTGATGTCCTGCAGCGGGTTCTTGTCCGTCACGTCGGATTCGAACGCCTTGGGCGTCTGGTTCATCACGAAGAAGATCGTGCGCAGCTCGCTGTTCGACAGAACCTTGAGGTCGGGAGACGCTTCAAGGCGGGGTATGTCTTGCAGCGGCGCCTGGTTGGTGAAGTCGATCTCGCCCGAGATCAGCGCCGCGACGCGCGTCGCCGCCGAGGTGATCGGCGTCATGACGATGCGGTCGACATTGTGCTGGCGCTTGTCCCACCAGTCCGGATTGACCTCGAACACGGTCTCGGCGTCGGGCTTGCGCGAGACGAACTTGAACGGACCCGTGCCGTTGGCATGGCTGGTGGCGTAACCCTCGACGCCCTTGGCGACGTCGGTCGGAGCTTCCGCCTTGTTCGTGACCAACCAGCCCTGATCGAAGATGTGGATGTTGGTCAGGTCATTCAGCAGCAGCGGGTAGTTCTCGGTGACGACGATGTCGACCGTGTAGTCGTCGACCTTGCTCGATGAGACATAGGAAGGCAGGTTGCCACGCAGGGGCGAGTTCGGGTCGCTGACGCGCTTCAGCGAGGCGAGCACGTCGTCGGCGGTAAAATCGGCGCCGTCATGGTATTTCACGCCCTTGCGCAGGTGAAAACGCCAGGTCGTCGGATTGACGACTTCCCAGCTCTCGGCCAATGCCGGCTCGATCTGCAGCTTGCTGTCATAGCGCACCAGGCCCTCGTAGACGTGGTTGAGCACCGACAGCGTGAAGGTGTCACCGAACGAATACGGGTCCATCGAGACGATGTCGCGCTGCGGCGCCCATCGCAGGGTTCCCGCCTCGGCAGGGGCGATGAACACGCCCGCCAATAGCGCCGCCAGCGCGGCTGATCTCCAAGCCATCATTTCTGTCTCCTGATCTGGAAGGAAGTCTGCCTGTTTTTTCATTGGCCCCATTCCGGGGCTGAGTTGGTCCGGAGCGCTTCCGCCCGGCCTGTATTTCTTCGATAACGCTAACGTGCACGATCCAACTGTCAATTGGGTACTAAAAATAAAATCTTCGCGTACGATAATTCAAATAAATTGTATACTAGATGGCCGCCAGCTTCCGCGCGATGTGCCCATCGCGAGGCCGGGTCTCCAAGGTGCAGCTCGTTTTTGAGGCCGAGGGGCCCATCAGATCTGGTACGCTTGACAGGCCGAGCGAATTACTCGTAACAGACTGTAAAGAAAGTTACCAGACAGTAGTTGGATGGAAATGCAGGCACTCTCCGGCAGCCCACGGTTGCTGCGAAATCTCAACGAACGCGCGGTCCTGAAGCGCCTCCTCTCGGAGGGGCCGCTGACGCGCATGGAGCTGGAAGCCTTCACGGGCCTGTCCAAACCGGCCATGTCGGAGCTTCTGCGACGCCTGGAGGCGGCCGAGCTGATCCGGCGCGACGGCGAGAAGGCCGGCAGCTTCGGGCCGAAGGCGGGGCTCTGGTGCATCGAGCCGGCCTCGGCCTTCGTCGGCGGCATCGACGTCTCCGTGCATGGCATCCACGCAGCCATCGCCGACATCGCCGGGCAGACGATCGCCACGGTGAATCGGCACGGCAAGCCGGGCGAGCGCTACGACGCGCGGGAGCGTCTGGTCGACGTCATCGACGACGTTGCCCGCCAAGCCGGAATTGCTGCGCGCGACATCGATCAGCTGGTCGTCGGCCTGCCCGGCATCGTCGATACCGAGAGCGGCAATCTGCGTCGCGGCCAGCAATTGCCGAACTGGGAAGGCTTTCATATTCCCGAGGCGCTTGAAAGCGTCGTCGGCCACCGCCGCGTGATCATCGAGAACGACGTCAATCTGGTCGCGCTTGAAGAGATGTCGGCCGGCGCGGCCGAGGGCGTGCAGTCCTTCATCCTGTTCTGGATCGGCGACGGCGTCGGCGCCGGCGCCGTCATCGGCGGCAAGCTGCTGCGCGGCTACACCGGCATGGCCGGCGAACTGGGCGGGACGATGGTTCCCGATCGGCTCGCCGCGCCGGGCGAGACCGTACGCATGGCGCTGCTCGAGGACCTTCTAAGCCCGGCCTCCGTCGCAGCGCTCGCTGCCGAGCATGGACTCGACGGCGAGGATGCCGCCGCCGCCATCGCGCGGGCTGCCGGCGGCGACGGTCATGCGGCCTTCTTTGCGGACCTTTCCTACCGGGTCGCGGCCGGGCTCACCGGCGCGATCGGCATTCTCGATCCCGAGATGGTGGTGCTGGGCGGAGCGATCGGCCACGCGGCTGGCCGTCGACTTTCGCGCGGCGTGGCCCAGGTCCTGGCGAGACTCCCGATCGCGATGCCGCAGATCGTCCCCTCGGCCGTGGGCTCCAATGCGGTCAGGGCCGGGGCCATCGAGCTGGCGCTCGACCATGCCCGCGAGCGGCTGTTTGCCGGCGGCAGCGCCGCGCGCGGCCAGCCCTGAGAGCCCTCCCCCTCACCCCATCCATGGCGCGCCTGCGCCGAGGTCGTCGCAAGGAAAAGCGCCCCCATGACATATCCGCTGAAGGTCATCGTAGTGAAAGCCCATCCCGACGAGGCGGAGCTCTATGCCGGCGGGACCTGCGCGCGACTGGCGGACAAGGGGGCGGCGATCAAGTTCCTGTCGCTGACCAATGGCGACGCCGGCCACTATGAAATGGCGCGCAAGCCCCTGAAACGGCGCCGTGCGCGCGAAGCCTATGCCGCCGCCCGCCATCTCGGCGTGCTCGACTACGAGATCCTCGACATCCATGACGGCGAGTTGATGGCCGACATCGCGGTGCGGACGGCGATCATTGCCTCGGTGCGTCGCTGGCAGGCGGATCTCGTGATCACGTTTCATGACGAGCAGCCCGGCCATATCGATAATCGCATGGCAGGACGGGCGGTTCGCGACGCCTCGGGCTTCTTCACCAATGGCAATGTCGTGCCGGCCTACCCGCCGCTCGCGGTCGCGCCGGTCTGCCTGAAGATGACGGATTATGGCGCGTTCGCCACCCACCAGCACGAAGTGGTGGTGGACGTGGACGCCAGCATCGAGCGCAAGCTAAGAGCCTGCGCCGAGCACGCCACCCAGTTCTTCGAGTTCGCGCCCTTCGAACGTGATTTTCGCGACAAGGTCCCGGCGAGCGAGGATTGGGCCGTGCGGCGCGAATTCATCCTGACGCACTGGCATGAATTCATGTCGGCCGACGTGATGAGAGAGGAAATCCTGGCCAAGTACGGTCCGGAGCACGGCTCAAGGGTAGCCCATGCCGAGAGCTTCCAGCTCGCCGACTATGGCCGGCACGTCGATGCAGCCGCCGTGCACACGCTCCTCGGCCTTTGAAGTCGACATGGAGCACGAGGGTCCGATGCCCCCCGGCGTCCGCAGCGACGGACGCCGATCAAGCTGGCCTGATCGCCAACGCCGGGTCTAGTTCAGCCCTGCCGCCGGGTTCCGCGCCCGCGCTGCGCGGGTGTGACGTTGGTCACTCCATTCCGGCCGGCCCCGGCTGCTATGCTCGGCCGGTGCCATCCTGGAATGGATATGGACGGCGGGGGCAGTGGCGAGGAAGGGTGGGCGCAGGCGCCAGCTCCCGGGACAATCCGGGGAGATATCCTTGAAGGCGAATGACATCGCGACGATCGTGCTCAGCTACAGGGCGCAGTCGAACGTGATCGGGGCTGTCAGATCGCTGCTGGAACAGGGCGAGCCCACGGGGATCGTCGTCGTGAATTCCGGTGGCGGCTCCGTCCGCAACGTGCTGCGCGCCGAAGGCATCGAGGTTCCGTGCCTCGACTATCGGGAGCGCCTGTTCGCCGGCGGCGCCCGCAACCGGGGCATAGCCGAAACCAGCGCGCGCTACTTGGCGTTCCTCGCGGCCGACTGCCGGGCCCGTCCCGGCTGGATCCAGCACCGGCTCGCGGCGCATGGGGCCGGCGCGCGGACGGTGGCCAGCGCCATCGTCAACAGCGCCCCGCAAAGCCGGGTCGCCAGCGCCGCCCATCTCGGCATGTTCATGCGCCGGCTGCCTCGGCTCCCGGCCGAGAAGACGATCCGGTTCGGCGCTTCCTATGAGCGCTCGCTGTTCGACGAGTTCGGCCTGTTCGACGAAACCCTGAGAAGCGGCGAAGACACCGAGTTCCTTGAACGGTTGCCCGCGCCCCTAAGGCCCGTGTGGGATGGGCGCATCCAGACCGAGCATCTGAACGAGACGCGCCTTCTGTCCCTCCTGCGCGACCAGTTCTGCCGCGGCGTCCGCTACGGCAAGGAGCGCCAGCAGGTCTTCGGAGCCCGCCGGATCAAGATCGCGAAAGAAATCCTGCGTCAGCCGTCGCTTGCGCTCGAATTCGCGCGCCAGGGGCTCGAGGCAGACGAACTCGCGACCGTGCTTGAAGCCATGCCGATCCTCAGAGCGGCGCTCCTGGCCAGGGCCACCGGGGCCCTGCTTTCGGGTCTCCTGCCCTCCGACCTCGGCACAGGGCGCGCCACCGATTGCCGGGAATCCCTGCATGATAACCCTTAAGCGACTGACGCAGCCGCCGCGCCGTCCCTGGCTCACCCTGCGGCGCCGTCGTCCGCAGGTGTTCGCCGTCTTCAGCTACCGCTTCGACGCGCACCTCGTGCCGGACCTGCTCGCCAATATCGAGCCGATCGTCGATGGCTGGGTGGCGTTCGACGATCGCGCCGCCACGGGCGTGTTCAGTTCCGAGGCGGGCCGTCGCCGCATCCTGCTTCAGGAGGCACGAAAGGCCGGCGCGGACTGGATCCTCGCCGTTGACCCGGACGAGCGCTTCGAAGCCGGCGTGCGCTCCCGGATCAGACGACTGATGGCCGAGTCCGGTCGCGTCGCCTGGGGTTTTCGCTTCCGGGAAATGTACACGCCGACGACCTATAGCGTCGACGGCATCTGGGGGAAGAAGATCCGCTATTGCCTGTTCACGATGTTCGACCCGGCCGCGCGCACGGACACGGGGCTGCACCACCTCTGGTTTCCCAGGGACGGCGGCTTCCAGACAAGGCATTGCGACCTTGACCTGTATCATCTCAAGATGATTGCCCCCGCACGCCGTCTGGCGCGGCGCGACCTCTATAATTTCCTCGATCCGAACCGCGCCGACCAGCCGATCGGCTATGACTACCTGGCCGAGGAACGGGACGCCGCCTTCGAGACGATCCCGCGCAACCGCCTCTACCACCCTGCCCATGTCGACGATGGCGGCCTATGGATGCAGGATCTCGGCTCGCTCCGGAAACATCCGATCGGCGAATAGGATACGCCTGCGGCCACCTCCCACGCCGGGGTCGACAGCAGACGACGACGCCCCGCCACGCCGTGCCCAACCGCGTGGGCCACCCTAGTCGCGCGTCCCGCGCGAACCCGGCCGCGCATCGCAAGCCATCGCCTTGCAGAACACATGGGGAACAGCTATCCTGTTCGTGTTTTGTACCTTGGCGATTCTGTCGTCATCCCTGGCAAGATTGGCAGCGCGAGAACGAGATGCTCACCCGGAAGCAGTATGAACTCCTCATGTTCATCCAGGAGCGCCTCAAGGAAGCGGGCGTCCCTCCCTCCTTCGACGAAATGAAGGACGCGCTGGACCTGCGCTCCAAATCCGGCATCCACCGCCTGATCAAGGCGCTGGAAGAGCGCGGCTTCATTCGCCGCCTGCCCAACCGGGCCCGCGCGCTGGAGGTCGTCCGCCTGCCGGAGACGATGACGCCGGCGATGGCGCGGCCGAAAAAGCAGGCCTTCTCGCCCAGCGTGATCGAGGGCAGCCTCGGCAAGTCCCGTCCGGTCGAGGACGTGCACGAGGCCGGCGAGCCGGTGATCATCCCGGTCATGGGCCGGATCGCCGCCGGCGTGCCGATCTCGGCCATCCAGACCCAGAGCCATGTGATCGCCGTGCCGCCCGACATGCTGCGTGGCGGCGAGCATTTCGCCCTCGAGGTGCGTGGCGATTCGATGATCGAGGCCGGCATCCTCGACGGCGACACGGTGCTGATCCGCAAGAGCGACAATGCCGATTCCGGCGACATCGTCGTGGCGCTGGTCGATGAGGAGGAAGCGACACTGAAGCGGCTCCGCCGCAAGGGCGCTTCGATCGCGTTGGAGGCCGCCAACCCGGCCTATGAAACCCGAATCTTCGGACCGGACCGTGTCCGTATCCAGGGCAAGCTGGTCGGCCTGTTGCGCACCTACTGATCCGCCGGCTCCGCTTCATAGGCCGGCATCCAGGGGCGCCGCACCGGCGGGTAGGCGGCGCGGAGCTCGAAAGCGACGGCCGGGCGCGGCGCGGTTGCGGCTGTGGTTTCCGGGGCCGCGGCCGGTGGTTCGGGCGCGAGCACGTCCTCGTCGTCGGCATTTCGCTCGACGAGGTCGTAGCGTGACGGGCCGCGTCCCGATGCGAGCCCGACGAACTCACCATCGGCGCCAAGAATTGACGGCTTCTGAGCATCCAGTTTCGAGGAATCTGGCTTCGGCGCATTGGGCACCGTGGCTTGCGGCGCCGGGCCCGGGGATTCCTCCTTCTCCGCGAACGACAGTGCGATCGAGCCGGTGCGCGCCAGCACATGGCGGTCTATGACGGCGGCATGGCGGGCGCAGTTTTCGGGCGCGGCGAGAGGTGTCACCACCAGCGAGGCGCGCCGGCAATCCTCCTCGAAGGCCGATCGGTCGAGCGCCAGCGCCACCCGCCGGCCGTCGGGCAACAATCCCACGCAGCCCGACGCATCGCAGCCGCCCGCCTGAACCACGCCCGCCTCCCTGGCGTCGCGGCCGTCACCGTCCGAACGCAGCCATATCTCGCTGATGAAGCGGTCCGGATCGCCCGCGACGATGCGATAGGCGCCATCCTCGCCCCGGATCGCCAGCTGCTTTCCATCCGCGGCGACGAGGATGCCGGGCCGCGCCGGCATCAAGGCGAGTGCGGTGCCGAGCAACATCGGCAGGAGGCCCAATAGCCGCCAGCGCTCGTGCCAGAGCGCCAGCCAGACGAAGCCGGCGACGAAGAGGAGCAGCGCGGCGGCGCCCGGCATGGCCGCGCCGCCGGATTGACCGGACCAGTGGCTGACCGTCGCCGAGACGCCGAGCATGCCGCCGATGCCCCAATCCATCACCCAGAGCGGCAAAGCCTCGAGCCCGAAGGGCATGGCGAGCACGGAGAGCAGCGCGAAGGGCATGACGAGAAAATCGGTCAGCGGCATCGCGGCGACATTGGCGAGGATCGATAGCGGCGCCATGCGCTGGAAGTGATAGAGCGCGAAGGGCGTGGTGCCGAGGCCGCCGAGCAGCGACGTCACCGCCATGCCGCCGACGAACAGGGCGAATCGCCGGGGGACGGCCGCCGCCCCACTGCGGTTCCGGACGAGGCCGGGTTCGGCGCGGCGCCTGCGACGGTCGGCCAGGATCTCGAAGCCGGCGACGAGCGCCACCGTGGCGGCGAACGACATCTGGAAGCTGGCGGAAAGGACGCTCTCCGGCGTGATCGCGAGCACCAGCAGTCCGGCGAGCGCGACATTGCGCATCGAGATCGCGCGCCGGTCGAGCAGGACGGCGAGGAAGACGATCGAGGTCATGATGAAGGAGCGCTGCGCGGCGACGTCGAGGCCGGAAATCAGCAGGTAGAAGCCGCTGACCAGCAGCGCCGCGATCGCCGCCCACTTCTTGATGGGCCGCCGGATCGCCAGCGACGGGATCAGCGCCAGCCCGGCCCTCACGCTCCAGAACACGACGCCGGTCACCAGCACCATGTGCAGGCCGGAGACCGAGAGCACATGCGCGAGGCCGGAGAGGCGAAGGTCGTCCTCGGTCTTCTCGGCCAGCCCGCCGGCATCGCCGATGATGAGCGCCGAGGCGATGTAGCGGCTCTCGCCGTCGAGGCCGGCGACGATGCGGGCGCGGATCGCCTCGCGGACGGCCTCCAGCGGCTGGCGCAGGCGGATCGACAGCGGCGCTGGGCCGATGTCGGCCGGCCTGGCCGCGCCATAGGCGAAGCCCGTCGCGCCGATGCCGCGGAAATAGGAATCGCGGGCGAAATCATAGCCGCCCGGCAGCACTGGCCCCGAAGCCGGCCGAAGCCGCGCCAGAACGGAGACGCCGTCGCCGACATTGGGCGCCGTCTTGCCGCGCACGGTGACGGTGACCCGCTGCGGCACGGTCGTGATGCGCCTTGCGTCCAGGCTCGCGACCCGCAGCGTCAATCGGTATCCGCCACGCCGCGCCTTGCGGTCCTCGACCCAGCCCGTGACCGTCCCCGTCACCTGCCGCTCGAGCACCCGCGTCGCCAGATTGTCGGTGCGGAGCTTCATCGCGGCCGTGCCGCTCGCGGCCATCGCCAGCACGATGAGCAGGCGGACCGCGCCGGCGCTCTGCCGCCGCCAGACCGCGAGGGCCCAGAGCAGGACGGCGAGGCCCGCCAGCGCGGCGAAGGACGGCTCGGACGGCAGCGCGAAATAGATGAGGGCGCCGATGCCGAAGAGGACGGGCAGCCAGGGAAAGCCGCGCCCCGCCTCGATCTCGCGCTCCAGCCAAGCGCCGGCGCCGAGCTGCAGGCGGTCCAGCGCGGCAGCGGCGCGGGTGGCCGGCGAGGCGCCGCCCGGCACGAGCAGTCGGCGGGCGCGCAACGCGTCCGGCGGATCGCGCCCCCCCTCCTTCTCGCGCGGATCGAGCTCAGTCATGCCCCCGCCTTTTCGCAGCTGGGCAAAGCGGGCCGGGCGTTTCCAAACCCGTTTGGCCCCTGCGCGACCCTATGCTACATGACCTGCCGCAGATCGCCGAGTGGCGAGACTCCATGCCCCTTGGCTTCCTTGCGGCTCCCCGCACATCGAGATCAGTCCATGTCCAAACCGGTCGTCACCCGCTTCGCCCCCTCGCCTACCGGATTCCTGCACATCGGCGGTGGCCGCACCGCCCTGTTCAACTGGCTCTATGCGAAGCATACGGGCGGCAGAATGCTGCTGCGGATCGAGGACACGGACCGCGAACGCTCGACCGAGGCCGCCATCGACGCCATCCTCGACGGCCTGAAGTGGCTCGGCCTCGACTGGGACGGCGAGACCGTGTTCCAGTTCGCCCGCGCGCCGCGTCATCGCGAGGGGGTCGAGGAGCTGCTCGCCGCCGGCAAGGCCTATCGCTGCTACTGCACGCCGGCCGAGCTCGACGCGATGCGCGAGAAGGCGCGGGCCGAGGGCCGCGCGCCGCGCTATGACGGCACCTGGCGCGACCGCGACCCGTCCGAGGCGCCGGCCGGGGTCAAGCCCGCCATCCGCATCAAGGCGCCGCTCGAGGGCGAGA
>JAFKJZ010000583.1 GCA_017305815.1 Hyphomicrobiales bacterium | reverse complement strand
TCGAATGGACGCCGCCCGAGGGCGCGCGTCTCAGCGATGCGATCTATGAGGAGTACCGGCTCCAATCAATCCGGATTCCCGGAGCCCGGGCGCACCCGACCAAACTGGTGCAGTCCGCCGCCATGGCCTCGGTCGCGTCGCCGAAGCCGAGCTATCGGCCGCGGTTGCCGGTCGACCTCGTCGCCGACAACCTCCTGTCCGACGCCCAGCTCGAGACGGTCATCTACGCCGGCGAGGCGCATGGCGACTATCTCGCCGGCGCCTGGACGGTGGACGAGACCTTCGATCTCGTCACCGCCGCCCGCGACGATGTGCCGAGCGCCGTCCGCTTTCGCCGCGGCTTCATGCTGGGCGACGGCACCGGCGCGGGCAAAGGCCGCCAGTCTGCCGGCATCATCCTCGACAACTGGCTGAAGGGCCGGCGCAAGGCGGTCTGGATCTCCAAGTCCGACAAGCTACTCGAGGACGCCCAGCGCGACTGGTCTGCCCTCGGCATGGAGCGGCTGCTCATCACGCCGCTCTCGCGCTTCGCGCAGGGCAAACCGATCCGGCTGGCTGAAGGCGTCCTATTCTTAACCTACGCTACGCTGCGGTCCGACGACCGCGGCGAGAAGCTTTCGCGCGTCCGGCAGATCGTCGATTGGTTGGGCTCCGATTTCGATGGAGTGATCATTGTCGACGAGAGCCACGCCATGGCCAATGCCGCAGGCGGCAAGGGAGAACGCGGCGATGTCGCCGCCTCGCAGCAGGGCCGCGCTGGCTTGCGCTTGCAGCACGCCCTGCCGGACGCCCGCGTGGTCTATGTCTCGGCCACCGGCGCAACGACCGTCCACAATCTCGCCTACGCGCAGCGGCTCGGCCTCTGGGGCGGCGAGGACTTCCCCTTCGCCACGCGTGCCGAATTCGTCGAGGCGATCGAGGATGGCGGTGTCGCGGCGATGGAGGTTCTGGCCCGCGACCTGCGTTCGCTCGGGCTCTATACCGCTCGGTCGCTCTCCTATGACGGTGTCGAATACGAGTTGATCGAACACCAGCTCACCGCAGAGCAGCGGCGCGTCTACGACGCCTATGCCGGCGCCTTCGCCATCATCCACAACCATCTCGACGCTGCGATGCAGGCGGCGAACATCACCGGCGAGACCGGCACGTTGAACCGGCAGGCGAAGTCGGCGGCCCGCTCAGCGTTCGAAAGCGCCAAGCAGCGTTTCTTCGGCCACCTGCTCACCAGCATGAAGACGCCGACGCTGATCCGCTCGATCGAGCAGAACCTGGCCGACGGCCATGCCGCCGTCATCCAGATCGTCTCGACCGGCGAGGCGCTGATGGAGCGCCGGCTTGCCGAGATCCCGACCGAGGAATGGAACGACGTCCGCGTCGACATCACGCCGCGCGAGTATGTTCTTGACTACCTCGCCCATTCCTTCCCGGTGCAGCTCTACGAGCCGTTCACCGACAGCGAAGGCAACCTCTCGTCCCGGCCTGTCTTTCGCGACGGCCAGCCGGTCGAGCGCCGCGAGGCCGTCGCGCGCCGCAATGAGCTGATCGAGCGCCTCGCTTCGCTCCCGCCGGTGCCCGGCGCGCTCGACCAGATCGTCCAGCGCTTCGGCGCGGACCTTGTGGCCGAAGTGACCGGACGCTCGCGCCGCGTGGTGCGCAAGGGCGACCGCCTGGTCGTGGAGAACCGCGCGGCCTCCGCCAACCTCGCCGAGACCGCCGCCTTCATGGACGACCTGAAGCGCATCCTGGTGTTCTCGGAGGCGGGCGGCACCGGGCGCAGCTATCACGCCGAACTCTCGGCGCGGAACCGCCGGCTGCGCGTCCACTATCTGCTCGAACCCGGCTGGAAGGCCGACGCCGCGATCCAGGGCCTCGGGCGGACGAACCGCACCAACCAGGCGCAGCCGCCGCTCTTCCGGCCTATCGCGACGGACGTGAAGGCCGAGAAGCGCTTCCTTTCGACCATCGCCCGCCGCTTGGACACGCTGGGCGCCATCACCCGCGGCCAGCGTCAGACCGGGGGGCAGGGACTCTTCAGGCCCGAGGACAATCTCGAATCGCACTACGCCCGCGACGCACTGCGCCAGCTCTACACGCTGCTCGTGCGCGGCAAGATCGAAGGCTGCTCGCTCCAGATGTTCGAGGCCTCAACGGGCCTCAAGCTCATGGACGCGAACGGCATCAGGGACGAGCTGCCGCCGATCACGACATTCCTCAACCGCCTCTTGGCGCTCACCATCGAACTTCAGGGGGTGCTGTTCATGGCGTTCGAGCAATTGCTGAACGCCAAGGTAGAGGGTGCCATCGCCAGCGGCGTCTATGACGTCGGCCTGGAGACGCTGCGGGCCGAAAGCTTCGTCGTCACGGACCGCCTGGCGATCTACACCCATCCCGCGACGGGCGCGGAGACCCGGCTGCTCACCATCACCGAGCGCCGGCGCAATCGCCCCGTGACGCTCGATGAGGCGCTGGGTCATCTCGCCGATTCCCGCGCCGCGCTGCTG
>JAFKJZ010000582.1 GCA_017305815.1 Hyphomicrobiales bacterium | reverse complement strand
CCGCGCCGAGACGATGGTGATCCATCTCTTGCGCTACGCCGATATCGACCTGGCGCAACTCTGCGCGTCGAGCGGCGCGGACCGCTTCCCGCCGGGTGGCGCCTGGGAACGGCTTCCCTCCGGCGAACCGCGCTATACGGGCGTCTCCACCTGGTTCCGCGCCCGGAGGCTCGGCGTCCTGCCGATCGAGGGCGCGACGCTGGTTGCGGCCGAATTGCTGGAAGGCGAGGCGCATCCGGAGGACACCGCCCCGGAGGACCATTCGCTCGTCTATCTGGACCGCCGCTGGCATCGCCTGCACAAGGAACTCGGCGGCGGCATGTTCGACCTCGTGGATTCCTCGCGCTTCATGTAGGCGATCGCCGTCCCCGATTGCCCGAAATGCGCGTCGTCAGGCCGCCCCCGGAACCAATTCGATGAACCATGCCAACCCGCGGCCGGCCGACTTCGGCACCTTTGACGTCGTGATCGTCGGGGCCGGATCGTCCGGCTCCGTGATCGCCAACCGCCTGTCGGCGGATCCGGCCCGGCGCGTCCTGCTCATCGAGGCCGGCAAGAGCGACAACCACCCGTGGGTGCACATTCCGGTCGGCTATCTGTTCGCCATCGGCAATCCGCGGCTCGACTGGGGCTTCAGGACCGAGGCCGTCCCGGGCCTGAATGGTCGAAGCCTGCTCTATCCGCGCGGCAAGGTGCTCGGCGGCTGTTCCTCGATCAACGGCATGATCTACATGCGCGGCCAGGCGCAGGACTATGACGGCTGGCGCGAACTCGGCAATGACGGCTGGGGCTGGTCGGACGTGCTGCCGCTGTTCCGCCGCTCCGAGCGACATTTCGGCGCCGCCGACGAGGCGCATGGCACGACGGGCGAACTGCGCGTCGAGCAGCAGCGCCTGCACTGGCCGATTCTCGACGAGGTGGCGAGGGCGGCCGAGGAGATGGGCATTCCGGCCGCCGCCGATTTCAACGCCGGCGACAATGAAGGTGTCGGCTATTTTCCGGTCAACCAGAAGCGCGGCATTCGCTGGAACGCGCGCAAGGCCTTTCTGGATCCGGCGCGCCGGCGGCCCAACCTGACGATCCTGACGGAATGCCATGTCCGGCGGCTGCAAATGGAGGGCCGGCGCGTCACCGGCGTCGTCTTCGCGCGCGGCGGCGATCTGTTCGAGGCGCATGCCCGCCAGGAGGTGGTTCTTTCCGCTGGTGCGATCGGCTCGCCGCAGATCCTCGAACTCTCGGGCATCGGCCAGGCGGCCGTGCTGGAGCGGATCGGCGTTCCGCTGGTGCACGCCCTGCCGGGCGTCGGCGAGAACCTGCAGGATCACCTGCAGCTGCGGACGATCTATTCGATCACAGGGGCGCGGACGCTGAACGACCGGGCCGCGACGCTCTGGGGCAAGGCCGGCATCGCGCTGCAATATGCGCTGACGCAGAGCGGGCCGATGTCGATGGCGCCGAGCCAACTCGGCATTTTCACCCGCAGCGGCCCGGCGCATAACCGCGCCAACATCGAATATCACGTCCAGCCGCTGTCGCTGGATGCCTTTGGCCAGCCGCTGCACCGGACGCCGGCGCTGACGGTCTCGGTCTGCAACCTGCGGCCGACGAGCCGGGGCGCGACCCATGCCGCGACCGCCGATCCGCAGGCCGCGCCTGCGATCCAGCCGAACTATTTGTCGACCGAGGCGGACCGCGTGGTCGCCGCCGACAGCATCCGCCACGCCCGCCGCCTGATGTCGCAGCCGCATCTGGCCCGCTATCGGCCGACCGAGATCAAGCCGGGTCCCGGCCCGGGGGACGACGAAACGCTGGCGCGGCTGGCCGGCGAAATCGGCACCACGATCTTCCACCCGGTCGGCACCGCGCGGATGGGGCATGACGCGCAGGCCGTCGTCGATCCGGAACTCCGGGTGCACGGGCTGCAGGGATTGCGGATCGCGGATTGCTCGGTGATGCCGACGATCGTGTCGGGAAACACCCACGCGCCGGCGGTGATGATCGGCGAGCGGGCGGCCGACCTGATCACCGCCGCGGGCAAGGGCTAGAGCGTTTCGAGCGAAGCGGATACCGGTTCGCGTGAAGAAGACGCGACCAAGCAAAGAGCTGGAGCGCCTTCAGCGCAGGATTTCCCGCATCTTCCGGCCGACCTCCTGGAGGGCCGGCAGATAGCGCTCGATGATGGCCTCGATCGGCTCGCCGCGGGCCGGCAGGCCTAGATTGACGGCGGCGACGGTGACGCGCCGCGCCGTCATCAGCGGGACGGCGATCGAGCGCAGGCCCATCTCCACTTCCTGGTCGATGGCGGCATAACCATTGGCGCGAACGCGGGCGATCTCGGCCAGCACCGCTTCCGGGTCCGTCAGCGTGTGCGGCGTGCGGCGCGGCAGCGGGCCGGCGCCCAGGCGTTCGCGGGCCTCGGCCTCCGGCAGGGCCGCGAGCAGCACCCGGCCCATCGAGGTGCAATAGGCCGGCAGGCGCGAGCCCGGCATCAGCGCGATCGACATCACCT
>JAFKJZ010000581.1 GCA_017305815.1 Hyphomicrobiales bacterium | reverse complement strand
CCTTCGAGGGCTGGACCTACCAGCGCATCATGCAGGAGCTCGGGCCGATCGAGTACTACGTCCATGACCGCCTCGACCAGCCGCTCGTGGTCACCGATGACGACGTCGCCGGCACCTTCACCTTCGTCCGCGCGCTCGAGGACTACGGCGTCTCGCCGGACCTCAAGGCCGAGGACATCGGCAAGGCCTGGCTCAACTACATTGTCGAGGAGCGCTCGATCCTGTGGTGGGGCGGCGTCGGCAACTCGACCGAGCACACCGCCTGGATCAACCTGAAGAAGGGCATCCCCGCCCCCGCCTCCGGTTCGATGGAGGTCAACGGCCAGCCGGTCGCCGAGCAGATCGGCGCGCAGATCTTCATCGACGGCTGGGCGCTCGTCGCGCCGAACCAGCCGAAGCTCGCGGCCAAGCTCGCCGAGCAGGCCGGCAAGGTCAGCCATGACGGCGAATCCGTCTATGCGGCGATGCTCTGGGCGGCGATGGAGGCGGAAGCCTTCAGGAGCCGCGACATCGACCACCTGCTCGATGTCGGCCTCTCGGTCATCCCGGCCAACAGCCTGATCGCCAGGCTGATCGCCGACGTCCGCCGCTGGCACAGAGAAAACGCCGACTGGCGCGTCGCCCGCCAGCTGATCCAGGACCATTACGGCTACGACAAATATCCCGGCAACTGCCACGTCGTGCCGAACCACGCGCTGATGATCATGTCGGTGCTCTATGCGCCGGACGATTTCCAGAAGGCGCAGATGATCGTCAACACCTCGGGCTGGGACACAGACTGCAACGCCGGCAATGTCGGCTGCCTGATGGGTATCATGCTCGGGCTCGACGGCATCGAGGCCGGCCCGGACTGGCGCGGTCCGATCGCCGACCGCCTGCTGATCTCGTCCGCCGATGGCGGCAATTCGATCAATGACGCCGTTCGAGTCTCCTATTATCTCGCCAATCTCGGCCGCCTGCTCGCCGGCGAAGCCAAGCTCGACAAGCCGAAGGACGGTGCGCAGTTCCACTTCTCGCTGCCGGGCAGCCAGCAGGGATTCCGCCCGCAGGGCGGGTTCACCGCGAATGCGTATCTCCGCGTCGGCAATGAGGAATTCGGCCCCTCCCGTGCGCTTGCGATCGGCTATGAGGCGCTCGGTCCCGGCCAGGAGGCGGCGGCGATCAGCCCGACCTTCTCGCCGCCGGAGCTGCTCAATATGCGCACCTACGACTTGATGGCGACGCCGCTGGTCTATCCGGGCCAGATGGTGACGGCGCGCGTCGTGGCGCCGGCCGCCAACAAGGGCGCCGTCGAGGCTCGTCTGCGACTTCGCGTCTATGACGGCGCCGACAAGCTGCGCGACGTTGACGGCGAGGTGGTGACGCTCGCGCCCGGCGCCGACACCGTGCTCAGCTGGAAGCTGCCGGAGCTCGATGGCCAGCCGATCGCCGAAATCGGCGTCGTGCTGACCGCCTCAGGCCAGCGCGCCGATGGCAAGGTCCTGGTCGACTATCTTCGCTGGGACGGCGCGCCGGAGGTGACGCTGAAGCGTCCGGCCGGCGACGGCGATTTCTGGCGCATGGCCTGGGTCAACGGCGTCAGCTTCTTCTCGAAGCGCTTCCCGCCGAGCTTCCGCATCTCGCAGTCGCTCGGCGACGGCATCGTCTCGCATGGCACGCGCGAATGGACCGACTATGCGCTCGACGCCGACATCATGATCCATCTCGCCGTGCATGGCGGCGTGGCGCTGCGCGTCCAGGGTCTGCGCCGCTACTACGACCTGCGCATCACCAAGGCTGGCGAGTTGCAGATCGTGCGCGTCCGCGACGACAAGGAAGTGGTGCTGGCGTCGAAACCCTTCGAGTTCGCGTTGGAGAAGGCCATCCCCGTCCGCGCCAAGGTCGTCGGCTCGACGATCGCGGCCACCGTTGGTGGCGTCGCCATCGAGGCGACGGACGACAGCGCCGAAGCGTTCCGGGATGGCGGCATCGGCCTCACCGTCCGCGAGGGCGCTCTTTCGACCGACGTCGTCAAGATCTCGGCCGCCTGACGCCGGGAGCACGAAAAAAGTGGCCGCCCGGGAGGCGGGCGGCCACGGAGGCGGCTACATGCAGCCGGCGACGTACTCGTACTTGTCAGCGAGTTCCGGCTGGTCGGCGCCGATGGCGACGATCTCGGCCATGGTGACGGGCTCCACGGCCTCGCCGGCGATCAGCTTCGCCGCGATGTCCATCGCGACGGCGCCCTGCTGGCTCGGGCTCTGGGCGATCAGGCCCTGGAGCTCGCCGTTCTTCAGCGCGGCGACCTCGGCGCTGGCGGCGTCATAGGCCACCATCTTCACCTTGCCGACGGCGCCGGCCTGGCGCAGGCCGGTGATCGCGCCGATCGCGCCCTGGTCGTTGGTCGAGAACGCGCCGGCGAGGTCCGGATGGGCCGACAGCGTCGAGGTGATGATCTCGGCGGCGCGCTGCGGGTCGTTCGACTGGTACTGCGTGCCGAGATACTCGATATCAGGGTACTTCGCCTTCAGC
>JAFKJZ010000580.1 GCA_017305815.1 Hyphomicrobiales bacterium | reverse complement strand
AAACCGAAACAAGCTTCGCTGGCTGTTTCTCAACAGTGGAAAAAGGCGAGAATTGGGCGGCGGATTGTTCACAAATCGGATGCAACCGTCCGCAACCCGATGTGACTCGGTGCAGCGCTGCACGAGATCCGGCTGACTCAGCGGGAGCCGAGTTGCTCGATCAGCGCCATGGCGGCGAAGGGCGCCTTCGGCTTGAAGCCATTGATCATGTAAATGAAAACGTCGCGCCTGCCGGCCTTGACCGGTGCGTCGGCGACGAGCGGCAGGTCGGCGGGGACGGAGCCCTCCGCCCAGTTCCGGGCGCGGTCGCGCCACGTGCTCAGGGCCGAGTCCGAATAGCCATTTTTTTCGTCCTCGGAGGCGTCTTGCAGACGCGCATAGACGAAATCGGCGGTGGGGTCGGCAATCTGCGGATGTGTGTCGGAATCCGCTACTACCACGGCGACGCCATGCCGGCGCGCCAAGGCGATGAAGTCAGGCGTCTGGAAACTCGGGTGGCGGACCTCGACGGCGTGGCGGATGGCGATGCCGTCGACCGTCTTCGGCAGCAGTTCGAGGAAGCCGGCGAAGTCGTCGGCGTCGAACTTCTTGGTCGCCATGAACTGCCAGTTGATCGGGCCGAGCTTGGGGCCGAGCTCGGTGACGCCGCTGGCGAAGAAGCGGTTGATCGAGTCGCCCGCCTCGGCCAGAACGCGCCGGTTGGTGGCGAAGCGCGGCCCCTTCAGTGAGAAGACGAAGTCGTCCGGCGTCTCCTCGGCCCATTTGCGGAAGCTCTCGGGCTTCTGCGAGCCGTAGTAGGTGCCGTTGATCTCGATCGAGGTCAGCCTGGAGCTCGCATATTCGAGCTCGCGCTTCTGCGGCAGCCCTGCCGGATAGAAGTCGTCGCGCCAGGGTTCGAAGGTCCAGCCGCCTATGCCGACCCGGATCATCGGCTGCGCCCTTCGACGGGAACGGGTGCCGACCTCGTGCGTTTGCTAGCGTCAGCAATCGGAGGTGCCAAAATGTTTCGGGCCAAACCACCCGTTGTCGTTCCGGAGATTTCGACGGAAGGTCGCGTCGTTTCAGTCATCGCCGGCCTCCTCTTGGCTGCTGCGGCGGTCAAGCCGAGGCCGAACCGCTTGCTGTCCGCTTTGGCGCTCGCGACAGGCTCGTATCTCGCCTATCGCGGGGCGACGGGTCACTGCCCGCTGACCAAGGCGGTTCATGACCACTGTCCGGAGTGGCAAAGCCGGGTTCGCTGAATCCGGCTGGCCCCCGGCAGGACGCGGGGTCGGCGCGCCGTCAGGCGCGCTTCTTGACGACCGCGCCCCAGATCAGGAGCACGATGACGGCGCCGACAATGGCGCCGATGAATCCGGCTTGGTCATTCGGGCCGTACCAGCCGATCGCCTGCCCCAGATAGGTGGCGAGAAAGGCGCCGGCGATGCCGAGAAGAACCGTCAGGATGAAGCCGCTCGGCTCGTTGCTGCCTGGCGTGATGAACTTGGCAATGACGCCGGCGACGAAACCGATGATGATGGTCCAGATGATGCCCATGAGGCGCTCCCGGTTATGACACAGCGCATGGCCGCGTCAAAATGTTGCACGCCTTTGGCTGATTTGGCGAGAGCTAATCGAGCTTGATGCTGCCGCGCATCGCCTTGACGCCCGAGCGCTTGGCCTTGCCTTCGAGCCGGCGCTTCTTCGAGGCGAGCGTCGGCCTCGTTGCGCGGCGCGGCGTCGGCGGAACCAGCGCCTCCTGGATCAGCGCCACCAGCCGTTCCAGCGCGTCGGCCCGGTTGCGGGTCTGGTCGCGAAAACGCTGCGCGGTGATGACGATGACCCCGTCCTGCGTCAGTTTCGAGCCAGCGAGGCGCATCAGGCGCACCGCCACCGCATCGGGCAGCGCGCGCGACCGTCTGGCATCGAAGCGCAGTTGCACCGCGCTCGATACCTTGTTCACATTCTGCCCGCCCGGCCCTGAGGCGCGGATGAAGCTTTCCTCGATTTCGCTGTCGTCGAGGGCGATCTCGTCATTGATGCGGATCATTTTCGCCTTCCAGCCGGATCGAATAGCACGGCCAAGATCAATCCGGCAGGGGGAGCGAGCTTTTCTGTCGAGGGTGTCGCCGAGACTCGCCGAATGTGCTAGAATCACCTAGCTGAACGGGGGTGTCGCCGATGAATCTCCAGTTTGGAATAGCTGTAGCGCTGGTCGTGGCAGTCGGCTTTCTGCTTGCGAACAAAGCCGGGGCCGGTCCGATCATCTGGGCCGAACACAGCGTTGCTTCGCAGCGCGCCGTCATGATGTCCGGCGTGTCGTTCGTTTTCAACACGCCGTTTCCGAGCCTTGGCATCCCGCAGCGCTGAGCGCGGCGAACGCTGCCCGGCGGGAGCGACTTTGCCGTGGGGCGTGACGTGCGGTCGCTGGGACCCGCCGTAGCGCGGGTTGTTCGATCCAAGTCTCGGGCGGGCCACTGCGAGGCCCGCGGCTTTGAGGCGCCGGGCTTCGATGTCCGCCGGTTTCCCCGGATTCCTAGAGCCTATCCGGTCGGCGGCGAATAGCTCGCGGTCTTCGCCTTGCGCATCGCCTCCATGCCTTCCGATGCGGTCATCAGCGTCGTCGTCTGGAATTTGCTGAGCGCGCCGGAGGATGCGGTTGCGAGCGCCACCGATGCCGCCGTCGTCGCGTCGGGGAATTCGGCGATCATCACCACGTCGAACTCGCCGAAAGCGAAATGGAACGAGTTGAGCTTGCCGCCCATCGATTCGATGAGTTTGCGGATGGCGTCTTCGCGGTTCTGCGGATTGCCGACGAGCGCCTTGACGGCGCCGGGCGCATACGAAGCCTGCAGCATGAAATGAGCCATGGCATCCTCCCTTCGGACGCTCCTGGCGCCCGGAAAGCCTGGCCGGATCCGGAGGACCGGCCGGGCGATCGCCAACAGTGGACCCGTTGTTGGCGTAAGGGAAGGCGGCGGAAGGGCGCTCGCGGCCTCGGCCAAGGACCCCCTCACCAGCGGCCT
>JAFKJZ010000579.1 GCA_017305815.1 Hyphomicrobiales bacterium | reverse complement strand
CGAATCACGTGCCGAGCCCTCGGCGGCGCGGGCGATCATCGCCAGCGCGTCGTCACCGATCTCGACATGTTCCTTGTCGGTGATCGAGCGCAGCAGACCGATCAGCCGGTCCGATTCGATCCGGCGGAGGTCGAAGCGCTGGCAGCGCGACAGCACGGTGACGGGAACCTTGCGGATCTCGGTCGTCGCGAAGATGAACTTCACATGCTCGGGCGGCTCCTCGAGCGTCTTCAGCAGGCCGTTGAAGGCCGCGCCGGAGAGCATGTGCACTTCGTCGAGGATGTAGACCTTGTAGCGCGCCGAGACCGGCTTGTAGCGCACGGCCTCGATGATCTCACGGATGTTGTCGATGCCGTTGTTGGAGGCGGCGTCCATCTCGAGCACGTCGACATGGCGGCCTTCCATGATCTCGGCGCAATGGACGCCGAGCTCCGGCATGTCGATGGTCGGACGGTCGACCTTGCCGGGAACGGAATAGTTCAGGCCACGGGCGAGAATGCGAGCCGTCGTCGTCTTGCCGACACCGCGAACGCCGGTAAGCATGTAGGCCTGCGCGATGCGGCCGGTCTCGAAGGCATTCTTGAGGGTGCGGACCATCGGCTCCTGGCCGACGAGGTCGTCGAAGCTACGAGGCCGGTATTTGCGCGCAAGGACGCGGTAGGCGCCGGTCGCGCCATCCTTCGGGGTGCTGGAAAGATCGCCGCCGTCCATGCGTCGCCGTTGCCGTCCCTGCTTCCGGGTCCAATCCGCGCCACCCTCGCGGGCAAGCCTCTTCGACCTTAGCACACCCTTGAGGGCGCGCCGTCATCGAGGCTGACGCGATGGCTGGGGAAAAGGTGGGAGGCTGGCACGCGACCCGTGCCGTGGCTCGTTGGGGCTGCTTCCTTCCGGACCTGACCCGGTTGGCGAGTGGCTCGTCCACCACCAACCTCCCGCGGAGACATATCGTCGTTCCCGATCGAAATGGCAAGCCCGAAGCGCAAGGAGGGGCTATCGCCGGCCGAAACCCTGTGGCGTAATCACCGGATTGTTTTCGAGTCGGCGCCCGCCGACCCGCTTTCCAGCACCACAGCAGCACCATGACCCGCAGTTTTTTTGATCGATTGCCGCCGGTCGAGCCGAGCACGACCGTCGGCTTTTCCGGCAATTCGCTCGACCGCCGCAGCGAGGCGCGCAACGAATCGACCTTCGCCGCAGCCCTCGCCGATCCCGGCGCACGGGTGTTCCTGCTGCGCGGCGACGAGGCGATGCTCCGTTCCGGCGGCGCCGCCGAAAGCCTGTTCACGCTGAAGGAAGCCAGGGCCCTCGGCGCCGCGATGGACGACGCCATCCTGCTCGGCTGGGACAACTCCGCGCCGCGCATCGCCGCCACCGTCGGCAGCGACACGTCGTTCGACGTCGACGCCTTCCACGCAGTGCCGCTGCGGACGCTCGCGATCAACGCCTATTCCGGCAGCATCCTGTCCGACACGGTCGAGCCGGGAACGCTCGGCGCGTTGGCGCAGGCGCGCGCCCTGCTGCACTGGCACGCCGCCAACCGCTTCTGCGGCCGCTGCGGCACGCGCTCGACCATGGCGCAGGGCGGCTATCGCCGCGACTGTCCGAATTGCGGGCTCCAGAAATTCCCGCGCACCGACCCGGTCGCGATCATGCTGGCGGTCGATGGCGACCGCTGCCTGATGGGGCGCCAGGCGCGCTTCGCGCCCGGCACCTATTCCTGCCTCGCCGGCTTCATCGAGCCGGGCGAGACGATCGAGGATGCGGTCCGCCGCGAGATCCAGGAAGAGGCCGGCATCCAGATCGGCCGCGTCGCCTATCACGCCAGCCAGCCCTGGCCGTTCCCGATGTCGCTGATGATCGGCTGCATCGCCGAGGCGACCTCGACCGAGATCGTCCCCGATACGGAAGAGCTGGAGGACTGCCGCTGGTTTTCGCGCGAGGAAACGCGCGCGATGCTGGACGGCGACCACCCGGACGGCCTCTCGACGCCGCCGCGCATGGCGATCGCCCACACGCTGATTCGGGCCTGGGTGGAGGCCGGCTGAAGCCGGCCCGGGCGCCCAAGGCCCCGACGCACCCCTCTCCCGCGCGGGAGAGGGTCAGGGTCTGCTAGACCACCACGCGAAAACTTCCTAGCTGGGCTCGACAATGTCGGCGCGGAACGGCGCCGCCGGATAGACGCCGAGAATGCGCAGCTCGGCCGAGAAGAACGCCAGTTCCTCCAGCGCATGGGCGAGGCCCGTATCCTCCGGATGGCCCTCGACGTCGACATAAAAGCGCGTCGCCGAGAAGCGGCCGTCGAGCTGGTAGCTTTCGAGCTTCGTCATGTTGACGCCGTTGGTGGCGAAGCCGCCGAGCGCCTTGTAGAGCGCCGCCGGCACGTTGCGGACCCGGAACACGAAGGTGGTGACCACCGGACCGTTGCCCGGCGCCGCGTGCCTGGCCTCCTTGGAGAGGATGATGAAGCGCGTCGTGTTGTGCGCGGCGTCCTCGACGTCCTCCTTGAGGATCTCGAGGCCGTAGAGCTCGGCGGCG
>JAFKJZ010000578.1:1923-4462 GCA_017305815.1 Hyphomicrobiales bacterium | reverse complement strand
GACGCCTGCTTTATCGGGACGCCGCGCGCGCCGGCCGAGATCGGCCAACTGATGGCGGCGCAGTGGCAGGGTTTGCTGATCTGGTGGGGCTTCGATCCGCAGGGCTCGGTCGCCGAGCATGTCCGGCATAGCCTGGTTCGCTTCGTCGCCGCCCTGCTGGCGTCTGAATCCACCGCCTGAACTCCACCTGCGAAGCATCGCCGTCGAGGAAGCGATGGCGCTCCGCCTTGGCCGGTGGCAGGTTAGCCCGATCCAACAGGCGCGCCTGATTCCGGAGGGGGCGGCGCGCCGAGAAAATCAGCCGGTGGGCGGATGCGGGCAGCAAGCCGGTCGCCCGCTCGGCGGCAAACGCTACAGGGAGAGACGGGCATGGCGGAACTGGCGAGCAAGGTGGCGATCGTGACGGGCGGCGCCACCGGCATCGGATTTGGCGGCGCCGAGGCGCTGGCGAAGGAGGGCGCGACGATCGTGCTCTTCGGCATCGACCAGGCGGCGCTCGACAAGGCGGTCGCGAAGCTCACGGCAAGCGGCGCCACCGCGCATGGCGTCGTCGGCGACGTTGCGAACGATGCCTCCGTGGCGGCGCTGGTGGCGGAGACGGTGGAGAATTTCGGCCGCATCGACATCATCGTCAACAGCGCCGCGATCCAACCTTACGGCACGGTCGAGACGATGGGCGAGGCGGATTGGGACCGCGTGCTCGGCGTCAACCTGAAGGGCACCTATCTCACTGCCCATCATGCCATCCCGGTCATGCGCAGAAATGGCGGCGGCGCGATCGTCAACATCGCCTCGGTGCAGGGCATCGCCTGCCAGACCAATGTCGCCGCCTATGTAGCCTCCAAGGGCGGCCTGCTGGCGCTCACCCGCGCCATGGCGCTCGATCACGCCAAGGACGGCATCCGCGTTAACGCGGTCTGCCCCGGCTCGATCGACACGCCGATGCTGCGCTTCGCGGCGAGCGAGAATCTCGACGGCAAGACCGAGGACGAGGTGATCGCGTCCTGGGGCCTGGCGCATCCGATCGGCCGCGTCGGCCGGATCGAGGACGTCGGTGCGATGATCGCCTTCCTGGCCGGTCCGCGCGCCGCCTTCTGCACCGGCGGCGAATACAAGGTCGATGGCGGCCTTCTCGCCAAGATCGGCGTCGTCCTGCCGGATTGAGGGTGGGCGAACGGAATGAAAAAGGCCCCCGGCGATCGTCGCCGGGGGCCTTTTGCTATCCGCGATGTCCCGGGCCGATTACTCGGCGTCGGCGCGCAGCAGGCTGATGCCGTCCTCGGTCAGCACATAGCCGGCGACGCGGGTCTTGACCAGGCCGAGCTCGATCAGCTTCTGCACGGCCTTGCCGTTCAGGCCGACATAGGGGCCGGGGCGGGAGACGCGGGCGAGCGTCTTCAGCTCGATTTGGGAAAGGTCGGACTTGGAAACGGCCATGGCGCTGATCCTCTTGATGATTGGCCGCGGACAATAGCGATAATTCCGACCAAGACTAGCGCTGCGCCGAGAATTCGTGAAGCGCGGCCGGTGGATCGCGGTTTTCGCGACTAATCCGGTGGGCGTAGCCCCCTCCCGGAACGGGGAGAGGGCGGTTACTTGGTGAAGCGGCCTATTCGGCGGCCTCGAGCAGGCCGCGCTTCTTCAAAAGCGCCGAAGGCTCGGGATCGCGGCCACGGAAGGCGCGATAGGCCTCTTCCGGCTTGCGGCGGTTGCCGGCCGCATAGACGTAGTCCCGGAGCTTCGTGGCGACCTCGGGCGCGAAGATGTCGCCGGCCTCCTCGAAGGCGCCGAAGCCGTCGGCATCCAGCACTTCCGACCAGAGATAGGAGTAGTAGGCCGAGGAATAGCCGTCGCCGGCGAAGACATGCTGGAAGTGCGGCGAGCGGTGCCGCATCACCATCGCCTGCGGCATGCCGATCTCGTCCAGAACCTTCTGCTCGAAGGCGGAGGCGTCGAGGCCTTCCGTATCGTCGAGCAGGTGCAGTTCGAGATCGACCAGCGCCGAGGACACATATTCGACAGTCGCAAAACCCTGGTTGAAGGTGCGGCTCGCCATCAGCCGCTCGATCAGCGCCTTCGGCATCGGCTCGCCGGTCTTGTAATGCAGCGCGAAGCGCTCCAGCACGTCCGGCTGCTCGAACCAGTGTTCGTAGAGCTGCGACGGGAACTCGACGAAGTCGCGCGCCACATTGGTGCCGGCGATGCGCGGATAGGTGACGTCGGAAAGCAGCCCGTGCAGGCCGTGGCCGAATTCGTGGAACAGCGTGCGGGCGTCGTCGAAGGATAGCAGGGTCGGCTGGCCCTCGGCCGCCTTGGCGAAGTTCATCACGTTGACGATGATCGGGCGGATGTCGCCGGCGAGCTTCTCCTGGCCGCGATAGTCGCTCATCCAGGCGCCCGAGCGCTTCGAGGAACGGGCGAAATAATCGCCGAGGAACAGGCCGACCGGGTTGCCGTCGCGGTCCTTCACCTCGAAGACGCGAACGTCCGGGTGATAGACGGGGACGTCGAAGCGCTCGGTGAAGGTGACGCCGAACAG
>JAFKJZ010000578.1:0-1895 GCA_017305815.1 Hyphomicrobiales bacterium | reverse complement strand
GTCGCCGTGTCGAAGGCAGCCTCGATGATCTTGTCGAGCTGCAGGTAAGGCTTCAGCTGGCTCTCGTCGAGATCGAACTCGGCCTTGCGGCGCTTCTCCGAATAGTAGCGCCAGTCCCAGGCGGCGATGTCGAAATTGCCGCCTTCCGACTGCGCCAGCGCCTGCAGCGCCTCGCGCTCGGCGACTGCCTGGGCGCGAGCCGGCTTCCAGACGGATCGGAGCAGGCCCATCGCCGCTTCCGGCGTCTTCGCCATCGAATCGTCGAGGCGGAAATGCGCGAAGCTCGGGAAGCCCAGCAGCTTCGCCCGCTCGGCGCGCAGCTGCACGGTTTCGGCGATGATGGCGCGGTTGTCGGTCTTGCCGGCCTCGCCGCGCGCGATCCAGGCGGCGAACGCCTTCTCGCGCAGGTCGCGCCGGGCCGAGAACTGCAGGAACGGCTCGATCGACGAGCGCGACAGCGTGATCACATGCTTGCCGTCGAGGCCGCGATCCCTGGCGGCCTGGGCGGCCGCATCGCGCAGGAAGTCGGGCAGGCCGGCGAGATCCTCCTCGCCCTCGAGCGTCAGGCTCCAGCTCTTCTCGTCGGCGAGAACGTTCTGGCCGAAATTGGTGCCGAGCGTCGCGAGCCGCTCGGCGATGGCGCCGAGGCGCGTCTTGGCTTCCGGCGATAGGCCCGCGCCGGCGCGCACGAAGCTGGTGTGATAGCGCTCCAGCACGCGCGCCTGCTCGGCGTCGAGGCCGGCATCGCCTGCCTTGAACAGCGTGTCGATGCGGTCGAACAGCCTGGCGTTCTGGTAGATGCCGTTGCTGTGGCGCGCCAGCACCGGGGCGAGATCGAGCTCGATCGTTTCGAGTTCGTCATTGGTGTGCGCGCCGGTCAGGTTGAAGAAGACGTTGGCGACCCGGTCGAGCGAGCGGCCGGCCCGCTCCATCGCCGCGATCGTGTTGTCGAAGGTCGGGGCCTCGGCATTGTCGGCGATATCAGCGATTTCGGCTTCGTGTTCGGCGATCGCCGCCTGGAAGGCGGGGGTGTAGTGGGCGGGTTCGATGGCGGCGAAGGGCGGGACGTCGAACGGCGTGTTCCAGGGCGCGAGAAGCGGATTTTCAGCGGTCATGCGGGCCTCGGTCAGAATGAGCTGGTCCAGACATGGAGGGTTTGCCGGCATGGTTCAAGCTTAATGCCGGCCGCATTCCTCTCTATAGGAGGGTGATCAACCTCTGTCCGATTCGAGTTCCGCCATGACTGCCTCCGATTTGCCCCGCCCTCGCATGCTCGTCATTGGCGACGTGATGACCGACGTCATCGTGCGTCCGGACGGGCCGCTGGTCGTCGGATCGGACCGGCGCGCCAAGATCGGCCTCTATCCGGGCGGCTCGGGCTGCAACCAGGCCGCCTGGCTGGCGCATTTCGGCATTCCGGTGGCGTTCGCCGGCCGGGTCGGCCGCCGCGATCTGGCCGAGCAGGAACAGGCGCTGCGCGATGCCGGCGTCGTGCCGGTTCTCGCCGCCGACGACGAGCGCACCACCGGCATGCTGATCGCCATTCTCTCGGACAATGCCGAGCGCAGCTTCCTGACCGACCGCGGCGCCAATGACGGTCTTTGCGCCGATGACCTGCCGTTCTCGATGCTGAACCAGCTCGATCTCGTGCATGTCTCGGGCTATGCGCTGTTCACGCCCGGCCCCCGCGCCGCCGTCATGGCGCTGATGGCGGTGGCGCGCGCCCGCGGCATTACCGTCACCGTCGACCCGGCCTCGGTCGGCTTCCTGGAGGAAGTCGGCCCGTCGAATTTCCTTGGCTGGACCAGCGACGCCTCGATCATCTTCCCGAATGCCGAGGAGGCCGCCTGCCTGACCGGCACGCGCAACGAGGCCGGCGCCGGGATCCACCTGGA
>JAFKJZ010000577.1 GCA_017305815.1 Hyphomicrobiales bacterium | reverse complement strand
ACGCGGCCCGCCGCGCCGGCGGCCAGGACGGCGTCGGCTTCAGCCGCTCCGACAGCTATATCGGCGTGATGATCGACGACCTGATCACCCGCGGGGTGACCGAGCCCTATCGCATGTTCACCTCGCGCGCCGAATACCGGCTGTCGCTCCGGGCCGACAATGCCGATCAGCGCCTGACGCCGTTTGGCCTGTCGATCGGCGCCGTCGGCGCCCGGCGCGAGCAGGCATTCGCCGCCAAGCTGGCGCAGCTCTCGGAAGCGCGGCAGGCCTTTGCCGAACGCAGGCTGACGCCGAACGAGGCGGTCAAGGTCGGGCTCGGCGTCAACCAGGACGGCGTGCGCCGTTCCGCCTTTGACCTGCTGGCCTACCCGGATATCGACGCGGCGCGGCTGGTGCAGGTCTGGCCGGAGCTCGGCCGCTTCGCGCCGGCGATCCTCGACCAGATCGAGGCCGATGCGAAATATGCCGTTTATTTGAATCGGCAGCAAAACGATATCGAATCGGTGAAGCGCGACGAGGCCGTGCCGCTCGGCGACGACATCGACTATCGCGCCATCGAGGGCCTGTCGAACGAGCTGCGCCAACGGCTGATGCTGGTGCGTCCTGCGACGCTCGGCCAGGCCGGCCGCATCGAGGGCATGACGCCGGCGGCGCTGGCCCTTCTCCTGACCACGGCGCGTCGTCGCCCGCAAGCCATCCGGACCGTTGCATGACCGATACGATCGCGGCCGTCGAGGCCATTCTCCCCGTTTCACGTGAAACAGGCGAGCGGCTGGAGCGCTATGTGGCGCTGCTGCGCAAGTGGCAGCCCGCGCAGAACCTCGTCTCGCCGAACACGCTCGGCCAGATCTGGACCCGGCATGTCGCCGACTGCGCCCAGCTGGTGGCGATGTTTCCGGACACGCGCCGTTGGCTCGATCTCGGCAGCGGCGCCGGCCTGCCGGGCCTGATCACGGCGATCCTGCTCGCCGACACCGAAGGCGCCGTCGTGCATTGCGTCGAGGCTAACCAGCGCAAATGCGCCTTCCTGCGCACGGTGATCCGCGAGACCGGCGCCAAGGCGATCGTGCATGAGGGGCGGATCGAATCGGTTCTGAAACAGTGGAAAGAGCCGGTCGAGCGGATCAGCGGCCGCGCGCTGGCCTCGCTGGCGGATCTGCTCGATCTCTCGGCGCCGGTTCTGGCCGCCGGTGCCACAGGAACCTTTCACAAAGGTGAAGATTTCGAGGGGGAATTGGCGGAAGCCTCTAAATCTTGGTCCCTCGATCTGATAAGACACAAGAGCATGATCGACGAACGCAGTTCGATCGTCGAGATTTGCCGGGCAGAGCGCCGGATCGTCTGATCCCGCGCGCCATCGATGAGGCCGCCATGTCCTATGCCGATACGTTTTCGCCGCCGTCCCTGCTGCCGCCGCAGCCCCGTGTGATCGCGCTGGCCAACCAGAAGGGCGGCGTCGGCAAGACGACGACGGCGATCAACCTGGGGACCGCGCTGGCGGCGATCGGCGAGGAAGTGCTGATCGTCGATCTCGATCCGCAGGGCAATGCCTCGACCGGCCTCGGCATCGACCGCAAGAGCCGGTTGCGCTCGACCTATGACGTGCTGGTCGGCGAATCCACTCTGGCCGAGATCGTCATGGAGACGGCGGTGCCGCGGCTGTCGGTGGCGCCCTCGACGATGGACCTGCTCGGCGTCGAGCTGGAAATCGCCAGTCGTTCCGACCGCGCCTTCAAGCTGCGCCGGGCGATCGCCAGCCACATGCAGCGGCCGGAGTCGATTCGGTCCCGAAACTACAGCTATGTGCTGGTCGACTGCCCGCCCTCGCTCAACCTGCTGACGATCAACGCCCTGTCGGCGGCGCATTCGATCCTGGTGCCGTTGCAGTGCGAGTTCTTCGCGCTCGAAGGCCTGAGCCAGCTGCTGCAGACGGTCGACCAGGTCAAGCATGCGCTGAACCCGGAACTGTCGATCCACGGCATCGTGCTGACCATGTTCGACAGCCGCAACAACCTGGCCAGCCAGGTGGTGGCCGACGTCCGCGCGCATATGGGCGACGCCGTCTATGACACGGTGATCCCGCGCAATGTCCGGATTTCGGAAGCGCCGTCGCATGGCAAGCCGGTGCTGCTCTACGATTTCAAGAGCACGGGCAGCCAGGCCTATCTCCGCCTGGCCTCGGAGATCATTCAACGCGAGAAGCGCCTGCGTGCCGCCTGAGGCGCCGCGGGCTCTGGGATTTGTGGGAGTTGACGCTATGAGCATGGAAGACGGATCGCGCCGGCGTCTGGGCCGCGGGCTTGCCGCCCTGATCGGCGATGTCGGCAGCGCCGATCAGGTTGCGAGCGACCCGCGCGGCCGCAATTCGCGCCGCGTGCCGGTCGAGTTCCTGCGTCCCAATCCGCGCAACCCGCGCAAGGCGTTCGAGGAAGAAGACCTCGCCGATCTCACCGCCTCCGTGCGCGAGAAGGGGATCATGCAGCCGATCCTCGTTCGTCCGGTGCCGGGCGGGCCGGCCGACGCCTATGAGATCATCGCCGGCG